>JAUSKE010000075.1 GCA_030649435.1 Deltaproteobacteria bacterium | reverse complement strand
TTGGGCCGCCCGAATCGCGGCAACATAACCCCCAGGTCCAGTTCCAATAATGATTAGATCGTAATTTTCACTCATCGTTTTTTTCCTTTCTTGGCTTTTTTGACAGGCATCTTGCCAACAGAGAAATTTTTAAGCCCCACCACTAAGGGGTCCGGTTTTTCGAGGAGTTCCTTAAACGTCTTCAGGAATCGTGCCCCGACCGCACCATCCACAACGCGGTGGTCACAGGAAAGGGTCATCCATACCTCTTTGCCAACTTTTATTTTTCCATTCCGCACGACCGGAACCTCACGCGTCCGACCGACGGCGAGCATCGCCGCTGCCGGAGGGACAATCACTGCGGTAAAGTTAGCGACGCCGAACATCCCGAGATTGCTGATCGCAAAAGTCGCCCCTTTGTATTCTTCTTCTTTTAGCTTCTTTCCACGCGCTCTTTCGGCAAGGGATGAAAGCTCTTTGGCAATCTCCAAAAGATTCTTTTCTTCACAATTTCTTAAAACCGGCGTGATGAGTCCCCCCTCTTCAATATCCACCGCCACACCGATGTCGGCGTGCGAACAGCGAAGAAGGTGATCCCCCGTCAGTGAATCACTCTGAAAAACGGTATTCACCTGCGGGTGCTCTTTGAGGGCGATTGCCGCCGCCTTGATCAGGAAGGCAGTCATCGAAACCTTGACCCCTTGAAGATCCACCTTTTTTAATTTTTCTCTCAACGCCTCAATCGGGTCGGCATTGATGTCGATCTCAAGATAGTAGTGCGGCACCCCCGGTTTGCTGGAGAGCATCGTCCGAACGATCGCCTTTCGCATCATCGAAAGTTTAATCGGTTCCCCTTTTTGAAAAGGTTTTGGAATTTCGACATTGCCGGTGACTGCCTTCAAACTTCCGCCCGCTAGGGCTTCAACATCTTGACGGATGATCCGGCCGAACGGGCCACTCCCTTGAACTTTTGTAAGATCGATCCCCTTTTCTTCCGCCAACGCGCGCGCGAGAGGGGAGGCCTTGATCCAACCATGAGGATCAGTTGGAAGTGGCAGAGGAGGAGCGGGTATTGCAGAAGCTTGTAGCCTTCTCTCTGTCGTTGTTGGTGCCGGTTTCGCAGCGGCAGTCTCCGCTGGTTTTTGACCGGCCGTCGAACGTGGAGTCCCTTTTTTCTCGGACTCAATCATTTTGAGGAGCTCGCTGATATCCGTCTCCCCTTCTTCGACGACAATTGCGATCGCACCACCAACGGCAAGGGTTTCCCCTTCGCGGGCGATCCTCTTGGCCAAAACCCCTCCTTGGTAACACTCAAACTCCATCGTCGCCTTGTCGGTCTCCACCTCGGCGATCAGGTCACCTGGCTCGATCCGGTCTCCCTCTTTGCGAAGCCATTTGAGGAGTTCTCCCTCCTGCATCGTATCGGAGAGCCGCGGCATTCTTAAAATGTAGGCCATAAAAAAACTATCCTTTCATGTAGAGGACATCCCGTACCGCCTCGATCACGCGATGGGCATCCGGGATCACCTGATGCTCAAGCGGTTTACTGTAAGGCATCGGGACATCGAGACCGGTCACACGACGGACCGGGGCATCCAGCTCATCAAAAATATTATTGTAAATCACATCGGCCACCTGCGCACCAACACCTGAGTACCGCCACCCCTCTTCCACAATGACACACCGGTGGGTCTTCTTGACGGATTGCACGATCAACGATTCATCCAGTGGCCGGATCGTCCGTAGGTCAAGGACCTCGGCTGAAATACCAAACTCCTCCAACCGTTTTGCCGCCGTCAGGGCGACATAAACCATTTTTGAATGGGCGATCAGCGTCACGTCGGTTCCTTCTCTCTTGATATCGGCGACACCGATCGGGGTCAGATATTCTTCATCAGGGACATCCCCCATCGCCCCGTATAAAATTTCTCCTTCAATGAAAATAACCGGGTTGTCATCACGAATGGCCGATTTCAAAAGCCCTTTCGCATCCTTCGGGGTCGATGGCATCACGACTTTAAGCCCCGGCACGAAGGCGTAGTGGGATTCAAAACATTGGGAGTGCTGCGCCGCGAGCTGGTGGGCGGCACCACCAGGGCCCCGGATGACACAGGGCACCTTCAACTGTCCCCCCGACATGTAACGGAGTTTCGCCGCCCCATTCACAATCTGGTCCATCGCAAGAACGGCAAAGTTGAAGGTCATCATCTCGATGATCGGACGAAGCCCCCCCATTGCAGCCCCAATCCCCAGGCCGCAAAAACCGGCCTCAGTAATCGGCGTATCGATGACCCGTTTTTCACCAAACTGTTTTAGAAGTCCCTGGCTCACCTTGTAGGCACCATCGTACTGCCCTACTTCTTCACCGATCAGAAAGACGCGTGGGTCTCTTGTCATCTCTTCGGCGATCGCCTGATTCAAAGCTTCTCTATAAGTGATCTTCGCCATAATTAAGTCGTCGCGTAGACATCCGTAAAAATATCTTCGTACGAGGGGAACTCACTCTCCATCGCAAACCGGACCGCCTCATCCAAAACTTCGCGGACCTCTTTATCCATCTTTTTAAAATCTTCTTCCGTCACCTGTTGTGTTGTGATCAAAGTTTCCCGAACACGCCGTAGCGGGTCTCTGTTTTTTTGTTCCTCCAACTCCTCTTTGGTTCGGTAGTGGGCCGGGTCGCTCATCGAATGCCCCTTGAAACGATAGGTCACCGCCTCAATCAGCGTAGGCGTATTATCCTTGCGGGCCCTTTCGACCGCCGCCTTAGTGCTCTGATAGACCTCTTCCACCTCCATGCCATCGACTCGTTCGTGCGGCATCGCATAGCCAGAGGCCTTTTTGGCGATATCGTAGATTTTTGTGGTCCGTTCGATCGCGGTCCCCATGCCGTAACGATTGTTTTCGCAGATAAAGATGACCGGTAGCTCCCACATCGCCGCCAAGTTCAAGGTTTCGTGAAAAACCCCCTGATTGGTCGCCCCATCACCAAAGAAACA
>JAUSKE010000147.1 GCA_030649435.1 Deltaproteobacteria bacterium | reverse complement strand
CGTTGCGGGGCAATGTCACCCGCCAGGCATGCTCCGCCCCTGGAGGAAAATGGAGATCCTCAGAAACAATAATTTCTTCAGCATACCTTCCGAATATTCGAGGGGCAAAGCTCCTAGGAACGAGATTCGCCGCACTGCCCGATGGATAATCATGCACTATAAAGGTATGTTCTTTTTTTTGACCTAAGCTTTTAAAATAAGCTTCAATCTTGCCCGAAGGATCAACAACATCCAGACGGAAATCGAGCGCGGCCTGATCGAGGAGTGCCGCCCATTCCAAAACGGCAATTGATTCAGGAGGAAGACCCTCCACCGTGCTATCAAAACCAGCCCCGACAACCAGCGCATGAAAAGAACCTTGAGGGCCGTTTGCCTTGAGCCAATCCTGAAAGGCAATTAACCGACGCCAATAACGCCCAAAACTCGTCTGTGTCGAATTGGTCATCTCTTCGGCATCAAGACGATGAGCGACCCCAGCATGAATTCTGGAAGTGGTTTCTGAATCCAAGACCGGATACCGAACCCCGGCGGCAACGGGGTAAGGCCAACTTTCTAGAAAAGTACGGGTTACTTCAACAGATCCCCGGGATGAAGGATCCCTTTCTGAAAGAACTGCCAAGTCTTTATCAGCCCGAGGCGCTGAGATAAATTCGGAGCTTCCGGCGACAGGAAGGGCCGAATCCGCAGGCACCCCTTCAGTGGGTGCCGGTAAAGACTCCCTTGGTTCCCCATCAGCAGGGGGCGTCGAAGAACCCGGTGGGCATGATTGATTGACTGGATTGCAAGCCATCCCCTTCATTATCGGCAAAATGCGGCTAGAGTTGTGGGGGGGAATTGCCCCAAAAAACAAACTTGCCTCCTTTTAGAAAATCCACTAGCTTCGGATCCCTCATGAAGCTAGTCATCAAACTAGTCGCTGGTCTCGTCGTTCTGGTCGTTATCGGCATCGCGGCCCTTTTTGTCTTCGTCAAACCGGAAAAAGTCAAAGCGGAGGTCTTGGCCAAGATCAACGAACAGATCAACGGAACTCTTTCGATCGAAAAGGCCTCTCTCAAGATTTTTCCGTTCATCGGTGTCCATCTCGAAGGGTTAAAGGTCGTGCCGAGCGATCAATCCCCCTTTAAAGGACAACCTTTTGTCACCCTGAACGGTTTTGATTTCAAACTCGACTTAAAAGGACTGCTTTATTTCAAAATCGCCACCAGTCTTTTACTGGATCAGCCAGAAATTGTTTACATCAAAAGAGCGGGTGGGACAAATCTCGACGACCTGATCAAGAAATCAACCGTCCCACCAGGGACTGTTGCTGCGACCCCTACGCTCCCAACAGGGACTACCGCTGAAACTAAACCTTCTCCGACTCCATCCTCTTCGGGTGAATCACCCTTTATGCCGAAGCAGATCTGGGTCGATGCCTTCGAGATCCGCAAGGCAAACATCACCTACCGTGACGAAACCGTTCCCGGCGATCCGCTGCAACTGAAGGACCTCAACTTAAAAATAAGTTCCATTAAATTGGAAGATCCGAAAAATCCGATCGGTGTCAAATTTCGCGTCGATGTGATCAAAGGGATCAAGCTACCGGTTGAACTGACCGGCAAACTGTTTGTCGACCTGAAGGAATCGAACGTCGCCTTCAAAGAAGGACGTCTCGCCTTGAACCAGATCCCTTTTTCACTGGGACTCTCCGTCGAAGATTTTAAAGTGAAACAGAAATTCGGGTTCTCTCTCGAGAGTTCGTCCGTCGCCTGGAAGCAACTGGCACCATTTGCTCCGGCCATCGGGCCGCTCCTTGATGGTTCGGCCGGCCTCAAGCTTCATGCCTCCGGCGTCCCGACTTTCGTTCATTTTGATGGCGCCCTTGACCTAACGGAGACGGTGGTCAATTCAGCCCCCTCCTTTATAAAGCCTAAAGGGAAAACCCTTTCGGCCTCGTTGGCCGGCGAAACCGACACAAAAAACGTAACCCTTTCTGACTTCAGCCTCGGGATCCTCTCCGCCAAGATCAGCGGTTCCGGAACCGCCAGCCTCGAAGGAGACCAGCCGATCTCGCTCAAGTTGGCCTCGACCCCGTTGCCGCTGGAAGAACTAAAGACACTCCTCCCCGCTTACAAAGAGGTCACCTTGACCGGCCAGCCGGAATTCAAGTTTGCAGCGGCCGGCCCGATGAAACATCCCGAACAACTCTCCGCCTCGGGAGGTCTGACCGCCCCGAAGATCACCTATGAGAAATACACGATCGCCGACCTCAAAAGTAATTTTGAATACAAAAACCAGATCATGGACCTCCAGAATTTAAGTTTCCGGATTTTTGAAGGTTCCTTCATCGGGACAGCCAAGGTCAATCTCGCAAGCGCCAAACCAAATTTTGACCTGACGAGCAAGCTCGATAACATCGATGTCGCTCAGGCGGTCTCCACCTTTGCCGCTGTCCCAACGGTCATCACCGGCCGTGGCAATTTCGACATGAAGGTCCGTGGCGAAGGGATCGCGGCCCCTGAAATCAAAAAGAGTCTCATCGGGAACGGCTCGCTCTCGATGAAGGATGGAAAATTCACCACCGCCAATCTGGGGGGAGGGATTTTTTCGGATAAACTCTTGGCCATTACTAAGGTCCCCGGCTTGGGTCTCGAAGGATTCAAGGTTCCCGAGTTCGCCAAGGGGGAAGGGACCGCTTTTAGAACACTCGCCACGACCTTTACCATCGAAAATGGAAAGGTCCATACCGCCGACATGAAACTGGATGGGACCGATTATGCCGTCGAGATGAACGGCGGCTTCTCGCTCGATCTGGATCTCGATTACAAAGGGACCTTCCATATGAACAAGAACGGTTCCGAGAACTGGATCGGTAACCCGCAGCTCCGTCCCCTCCTGACCGATACGGAGGGACGCTTCACCCTCCCCTTCACCCTGACCGGACCGATGACAAAACCAACCGTTCTGCCGGATGTTAGCTATGTGCAAAATATTTTTGCTAAAGCAGCCACCGAAATGGCCAAACAAAAGGCAAAAAGTATGGCAACTTCCATCGCCAAGGAAAAACTGAAAAACCTGCCGATCCCGGGACAATCCGGCGGCGGAGAGGCCGCTAAACCCAGTCTACCACCGGTTCCAAACCCCAAAGATCTCTTCAAAAAACTATTCTGACGGAGGACTCACATGATGCCGAAGGATTCGCTCACGCTGATTAAAAATCCGAGCCAGACCAAATTAAGAGAACTCGCCCTCAAGGAAACGCCGTTCGTCTTTAAAACGGAACGGGGCAACTTGAACAAAATTTCGCACAACAAGTCGCGTGTCGCCCAGTGGACCTACGTTGCTGCGAAACCGGAGGAAAAAAATCTCTATTCCGGTGTAACCTTACCCCACCCGCAAGTCCGTGAACTGATCGGGATACAAAAAAAATATATTGAATCAAAAAAGAGGCTCATCGTGATTGAAGGGTACTTGGGCAGTGGTCCCCGGGCTGTTGCCGTTGAGTGGCTCTACACGCCAGAGGGGGCCAACATCGCCGGCATGCAGCAGATCCTTTCTTTTTCGCGCGAGGCGGTCGAGTCTGCCGACCAGCTGAAAAAACCGTTCCGGCCTGAGTTTCAGGTTGTCTACACGCCGGGCCTCAAGATTGAAGGGATGCCGGGCCAACAAGCGATCGTCGTCGACCTCGAAAAGAAAACGACCCATATTATGGGCCCCGACTATTTTGGAGAAAGTAAAAAAGCGGCGCTTCGTTTGCTGAACGATCATATTTATCAAAGAGGAGGATTGGTCCTTCATGCTGGTGCCAAGATCGTCAAGATCGGCGGCAAGGCGATCACCATGACGATCATGGGGCTCTCCGGCACTGGTAAAACAACGACCACCTTTAGTAAGCAGGGAGACCTGACCCAACCGATCCAGGATGACATGGTCAGCCTCTGGCCCGGTGGTGAGTGTGGTATCACGGAAAACGGCTGTTTTGCCAAAACTTACGGCCTGACTCACGAGACGGAGCCGGTGATTTTTGAGGGGACTCGCAATCCGGAGGCCTGGGTTGAAAACGTCTTCACCGATGCTGAAGGAAAATTTGATTTCAGCAAGGGTTTCCTCACCCCTGACGAAGTCGCGCAGATGAAGTCGGTTCTCAAGGCAACCGCTGGCGCCACTGAATCGAACTTGAATGATTACATTTCGGGGCGTGTTAAGCCGAACGAAATCGTCGATGAGAATGGCCTGCCGCGCGAAGGGTGGGACTTTGCCCTTTGGACTCAAAACGGTCGTTCGGTGATCCCGATGGGTCTGATCCCTGACGCCGCCGATTTTTCCAAAATCCCCCCGGTTGGTTCGATGGGGATCTTGAATCGTGATGAGGGACGCCTCGCCGCAATGCCAGGAATTCTCCGGTTTAGCAGTCCCGAACAGGCGGCCGGTTATTTTATGCTCGGAGAAACAACCAAAACCTCCGCCGCCGGCAAGGAACGGGGCAAGACCCGTTCCCCCTTTACACAACCGTTCTTTCCGAGGGCCCACGGTTTACAGGCCAAACGGTTTTGGGAAATCGCCGCAACAATGCCAAACACCGGTATGTGGTTGATGAACACCGGTTATGTCGGTGGGGCCCAAAAGGATGTCGATCAAGGGACTGCGCTCAAGGTGAAGATCCGCCACTCCTCCGCCATGCTGGAGGCGATGCTCCAACAGGAAATCCACTGGAAAAAAGATCCCGATTTTGGCTACGAAATTGTCGATGTCGATCACCCGGCCAACGCCAAACTGCTCTCGCTGGTCCCGAAAGAGATCCTGAATCCAGTCCTCCTCTTTAAACTTCAGAATCGCGAGGCCGATTACAAACAATGGGTCCAGCAGATGAACGAAGAGAGGAAAACTTTTCTCGAGAAGTATGACGTCGATCCGGCGGTAATTAAGGCTGTCGTCCGAAACGGCCGGTCCAAAAGGGCCGCCGCCTAAACGCTTTATTGGCACCGAAAATGCATATAACTCCCTGTGCACCCAATGAAGCAGCTAGGGTCCATTTTACTTATTCTGGTAGCTCTTTTTGGTATCCTCTTACCCACTGGCTGTCAAAAAACCGATAAAACTGCGGTCAAAGAGCAACAACCTGAGGACAAAGGAGCCCTTTCCTTGCCCGCCTTGAACCAGCTTGGTGACCGGGATGCTGAGAAGGTTAAAATTCTCAGGGGGGAGGAACTTTCTCTTTCTAAAAAACTGATGCCTGTTCTTTTTGACGAACCAATAACGAAAGAGTTGCTTGTCGATATTTTGGATAACCGTCCGTTCCCTTTGCTCTGCGACGAAGAAAACATCCCTACGATTACTTCCTCTTTCCCCCTCGAAGCGGAGACAGGGTATGCCATTGATCTGAGTGTCTCTCATCCCGAAGCCGTCCGGTATCTTTTTGTGAATGGCCACTCGACTTCGTTTGAGAAAAGGGAAAACAAGATTCGGTTTTGGGTCACAGAGGATTTTTCACCGGGTGCCAACAAGGTAACCGTCACCAATTGTCGTCTGGAAGGACAAGGGATCGCTTTTTTTGAAAACCGTTATGACCCGCAGATCGGGTCTGATGTCCACAATTTCACCAAGAAGGGGCTCATTTCGCGTCGTGAAATGATTGTTCCGATCCCCCATCTGACCGAGGGGGAAACTCTGGATCTTTATTTTCCTGTTCTTAACGCCGGGGCTGTCAAAGCGGAATTGATTGGGGACCGTTTACAGGAATTATCCGTCACTTTTGTACCTCACCGTAGCGTACCTTTATCTCGCTTTCGTCCCAAGGCCACAACGGATAGGTCCACCGGGGGACTCCCCCGTAAAACCTACGAATGGACCGTTCCGTCATCTGAAAGAAGCTCCAATGGAAATGCCTCCAGGGATTATCATCTGAAAGTTCAATGTGTGGCGGATTGCCAGAGTGATACCCCAGAACCAACCGATCACGAACATTATTTTCATCGCGCTTCTCTCCGCTTGGAATGGCCCTGGCCCTATTCGGTGGAAGCTGCGAGGGCAGTAACTTCCTTTCCCATTTCCGTATTGACCGCTTCTGGTGTGGTAAATTCCCAGGCGGTTGTTGGTCCGCCCCGATTGGGAGACCCGTGGGTTGAAGAGGGGTCCGATCATGCCGTCTCGTTTGCGGAGATTGAAGGGGGTGGATTCTTCACTGTGGAAATGTCCCGGCCGATCGTCTACCGGGAAGGACAATTCGATTTCTTTGTGAATGAGTTAGGTGAAGGAGAGAACAGACGGGGTGTCGACAACATCAATCGAGCCGGGGATGATGGGGGGCCGTTTGCCAACGAGGCGTATCGAGTTTCCGTCAGCACCGATGGAAGAAGCTGGACCGAACTCCCCCGGACACCTAGCTATGAAAGCACAGGAGATGTTTATTTCAAAGTCCCCTCACAGCCGGAAGCAGGGTTCCGATACGTCAAGATCTCCAACCCAGGGGAACATGGCGTGGAGATTGTCACCATCTCCGGGCTGGACCCGAGTGTCCGGAACAACCGAATCTGGAAGAAGGGGCAAATCCATCTCCATTCGCTCCGTGGAAATCTGGGAAATGAATCGATGCATCCTCTTCAGCTCGTCAAGCGATACCGGAGCGTCGGTTATGATTTTATCAACCTTTCGGAGCATAATATCCGAGCAACCCGTTACTACGAGAATGATCGCCGCTATCAGGCCTGGAACGATGGCGACATTCGGTGGTACAGGGATGATTCCGGCGAAAATTACCAGAACGCCTATGACCGTTTTCTTCTGATCAAGGGGGAAGAAGTAACGCGAGGTATCGCCCACTTAATCGCCTTCAACACCCGCGAAACGATCGGGATCCCCTCCTCTCGTACCGGGGGAAATATCATCGGACTGATCCGGGACATCCAAGGAGTGGGGGGAATACCGATCCTCAACCATCCCTACTGGGGAGGGAGCGATAACCGGCATGGAGAGGGGATCATCGACGCCAGTACGATTGCCGAGTTGTACCAACAAGCCGGACTTCGCCATGTTGAAACCTACAACGATGGGGGACGGGCAGTTCCAGGCAGTCTTTGGGATGAACTACTGAGCCGGGGAATTCGTATTTTTGGTGTCGGAAGCGATGATGCCCACCAAATGTTATGGCTCGATCCTGATCTGAGATCGGGAGGTTCAGGACATCAGATGGAAAAAGGTTTTATCGTGGTAGCAGCCAAGGATCTGACAGAGGAGGCGATCCGACGAAATTTTGAGGAGGGGCACTTCTACCCTTCCAGCGGTGTTTATCTTGATGCCTATACGATCAATGAAAGGGGGGAAGGGCTCCGGTTAGAGCTGATCTCTCCCCAGGAGACTGTTTTTGTTGAACCACGTGGACTCGGGGCCGACAACGCCGACCAGTTCTTCTTCCTGGGCCAGCATGGAAAAATCCGCGAAGTCCATGTCGGGAGAAAATTCGCCAAACTCAGAACTCCTTCCGCCGAGTGGAAACAACGAGGGGACAATTACATTCGGGTCTGGGTCAGGAATGACCGAGGCGAGACCGCCTCTACCCAACCACTATTCTTACCTTAAATACTCTAAACCGTATTCAAGAGCATCACGATATCCTTTAAGTGCCCATAAGAAGCGGGTGAGTATTTCTCCAGCAACAAACTTCTGGCACGCCAGGCGATATCCGCCACACGCGGGCCCATCTCTCTCATCTTTCTTTCGATGCGACGCCTCAAGGCTGCAGGGATTGCCCTTTTAAGAAATATTGAGACCGTCTGTTCCTTTTCGTAATCAATCCTCTCCACATTTTTGTAAAATTGTCGGAGGTGGGCGATCGCCTCTTCCGGCGTTTTTACAAACTGCAGCAATTTTTTGTCCTCGGGATTGATATATTTCTTTCGTACCGTATGTTCCAGGTCCTGTTTGATGTTGGTTGAATCTTTCGAAAGGTAGAGGATCGGCATCACGGGCGCCTTGCCGGTTTGAACAAGCGTCAGCATTTCGTAGAGTTCGTCCCGCGTCCCCCACCCTCCCTCACAGGCGATGAACGCAGAGGAGAGTGAGGCAAAGAAAAATTTTCGAACCATAAAGTAATGAAACGTTGCCCCAACACCGATGTACGGATTTTCACTGGCCTCGAACGGAAGAGTAATCTTCAAACCGGCTGAGTATTTTTGCAAAATTCTTTCGTAGTCACGACTCTTAATAATCTCTTCATAACGTTGGTTTTTCTTTTTCTTGCCAAGATCAGTAACGATGGCATCCGCCACCCCCTGATTGGCCGCCTCCATAATCCCCTGACTCGCCCCGGTGACAACCGCAAAGCCGGCGTGGTACAAGAGCCCTCCCAAGCGATGTGCCAGACGATAGTTAGGGTCCCCCTTTTTGGTTCGTGCCGAACCAAAAACGGAGACGATCTTTATTCTTTCTTTCTGGATCGGTTCAAAAACCTCGGTGGCATAAAAATACTCGAGCAGGATCCTGAGACCTCGAACGCTCGTCGTGGTACTCATATCGATATAGTGCTTAAGGTGTTCTCTCATAGACAAACACTCGGAGTTTATCAGATCCCCCCTTTAAGAGAAAGTAAAAAGGTATAACCATTTGACAGATAAATCCCGCCATGAGATGAGGCGTTCAACGATAACTTTCATCCCAAGGAGATGTCTATGATCGCCAACGGTTCTAAGGTCACTCTGCATTACACCCTCACAGTGGAAGGTCAGGTTGTTGATTCCTCAAAAGGTCGCGAGCCTTTAAACTATGTTCATGGTTCCGGACAAATCATTCCCGGCCTGGAGCAACATTTGATCGGCTTGAAAAAGGGGGACAAGAAGTCTGTCGTCATCCCCCCGGAGGGAGGCTACGGGCCTCATCATCCCCAGGGGGTCCAGAAAGTCCCGCGCACCGCTTTCAAAGATTCGAGCACGCTGAAGCCGGGTGATATTGTCAGTGCGCAGATGTCAGGAAAAGAATTTCAGGCGACGGTCACCCTCCTCAGCGAAACCGAAGTGACTCTCGACCTGAACCATCCGTTGGCCGGCAAGACGCTCAGCTTTGATGTTGAAGTGGTCAGCGTGGAGTAGAAAGACTAGAAAACTCTTTTAACCCCTCTACCAATTTTGAAACAACCGACGGCTCCGCAAGGGTTGTGATATCGCCAACTTCCTCCGGCCTTCCTTCGGCGATCTTTCTCAAGACCCTCCTCATGATTTTACCGGAGCGGGTCTTCGGAAGCCCTTCGGCAAACTGGATCCGGTCCGGTGTGGCCACAGCCCCGATCTCGTGCCGGACATGCTTTGTCAGATCCCCCTTCAAAGACTCCGAAGGAGAAAAACCTTCTCGTAGTAAAACATAGGCGTGAATCCCCTCCCCCTTGATCTCGTGATTAAAGCCAACCACCGCCGCCTCAGCAACCGCTGGATGAGAAACAAGCGCACTCTCTACTTCGGCAGTGCCAATCCGGTGCCCCGAGACATTCAACACATCATCGATCCGTCCCATCAACCAATAGTAACCGTCCTGATCTTGACGCGCCCCATCTCCAGTAAAATAACAACCGGGAAAACGGGAAAAGTAGGTCTCCTTAAAACGCTCATGATGACCATAAACAGTCCGCATGATCCCTGGCCAGGGACGCTTGATCACCAACATCCCCCCTTCATTCAC
>JAUSKE010000059.1 GCA_030649435.1 Deltaproteobacteria bacterium | reverse complement strand
GAGGGGGTGCCACCATTTTCTTTGTAAACAGTAGTGAAAAGATTTTTCAAAAGGGCCAGCTCCCGGCTCCGACCGATCAATTGACCTTCTTCGGGGAGGTAGGAGAGGAGTGTCTCCCTCGTTTCCATCGCAAACTTATTTGGCAGCTCCCGATTAATGTCGCGGATCACCTCGGAGGCGCGCTGGTACCGGTCGGCTGGATTCTTCTGAAGGAGATGCATCACGATCCGGTCGAGAAAGAGGGGAATTTTAGGATTGGCCAACGATGGAGGAGGTGGCGAAAACATCTGTTGTCGTTTTAAGGTTTCCTGAACGCCGTTTCCACGAAAAGGGTTTTGGCGTGTGAGGCAGTAGTAAAAGAGAACCCCAAGTGAGTAGAGGTCGGCCCGCCCATCCGGTCGTTCACGGTTGATAATTTCGGGGGCCATGTAGGTCGGAGTACCAATCATCTTGCCGGTTGGGTCGATGGAGGCGAGCCCGAAATCAATCACCTTGACCGCATCATCGGTGCGGACGAGCACGTTTGCTGCTTTTAGATCGAAGTGAAAAATTTTGGAGGCGTGGAGGTATTCCAAGGCCCGAAGTGCCTGGACCATCCGTTCGAGGATTGTCTCAATCGTTGCGCCTTCGGTTGAGGCAAAGAGATCCTTCCCATCCACCCATTCGGTGGTGAAGTAATATCGCTCAAGATTGGCATCGAATCCAAAGTCCAAGATTCGGGCGATATTCGGGTGATTTAAGTTTTTGAGGATTGAGAATTCGCTCTTAAAGTCGGAGAGTATTTCCAACTGTCGGGCTGCGAGAGGGACTTTTTTCAGCAGTTTGAGGGCTGTTGTCCCTTGCGGTGAAGAGACGAGATAGACCTCACTAAAACTCCCTCCTCCAATTTTTTTGACGAGGGAGTACTTTTTATCAATTTCTTGAAACAGCGGGTCGGTATCCATGAGTGAGCGGAATATATACTTTTTATATTATTTCGGGTAGAGCCTTTATCACTATGGGAGCTTGTTGCTACTGCCGATCGAAGGCCGGTTTTTTCAAAAAGGTCTGTCCTAACTGTTTAAAATTGGAAGAGGCCTTTCATCAGTTGGAGGCGAGCGGTTCCTTTGGTTACAACGAACTTCTGGATACCCTCTTGGCGACCGGTGCTCCGACTGACACGATCGATAAATTTTTGGAGATTGATGTTGATGGGAAGGGATCTCCTCGCAATAGGGTTACCGCCCGGATGACCAATGAGGTGATGGGGTCGCTCGGGATCCCTTCTGACATGAAACCGGAGGATGTGAAAAAAGTCCGTGAGACCATGGCCAAGGAAAAGAAGGACTAAAGGACTAGTGGAGAGATGGGATATTTTTTGAAAGTTCGCGGATGTACTGTTCGATCGCTTCACGATCAACAGCCTGTGGTTCCTGCACGAGGTAGGTCTTAAAATCTTCGATCGCCTGCTGAACGCAATCCAACTGATGGTAGAGAATCCCCCTCTCCTTGATTTCCTGTGTGGAGTTAGGGTTCAACGAAACGATATGGTTCGTCATCCGGAGCGCCATTTCACAATTTTTTCGGCTGAGGTAGATCATTTTTAGATTGGTCAGCATTCGCGTGAGGATCTCTTTTTTGGTGGAGGCCCGCAGAAGTTTTTTGTGGAAGGGGAGTCGTGAACCAAACGTTCGTTTAAGCCGTTCGGCACACTCGTTTTCGCTAATGATCTGTCCCTTGTGAAAGGGGTCCAAAATTACCTCTTCATTGTCTTGGGAATATTTAACCATAAAGTGACCCGGAAAACCGACGCCGTAGAAGGGAAGGCCAGCTCGTCGGCCGATCTCAATCGTGATCAAAGAAAGGGTGATCGGGATCCCGGCCCGATGGTCGAGCACGTCGTTCAAGAAACTGTTTGTCGGGCTGTAGTAGTCTTCGACATTGCCGTGAAAGCCTTCTTCATGAAACAGGTAATGACTTAATCCTTCGACGATCTGCCGAGGACCGACGACACGACCAACACGGGTCAAGGCCCGTTCTCCCAATTCATCCAACTTGGCCAAGTAGTGGGGGATGTCGAGGTCGGGGTATTGTTCTTTGGCGACGAGGAGGGCGGCTTGAGAAAGATCAATTCTCTCTTCGGGGAGATGGATGATTTCAGAAAAATGTTGCGGTATTGCCTCTTCCGACGAGAGCTGTTCGTTCAACGGAGTCCCTCCAGCCTTTCGATCTTCCTCCGTAGTGGGAGGGGGATCGGGAATGTTTTTTGTCTTCGGTAATTATACATCACTTGGACTGAATGGCCAAGGGCAACTAATCGCCTACTTTTTTTCTCCCGGATCTCGTATTCCATGATGAAACTCTTTGTTTTAATCTCGCTCGTGCGAACCGCGATCACCAGCTTTTCATCAATAAAAGCAGGGGATTTGAAGGTGCAGGAGACCTCCGCCAGGATGATGCCGAAAGTGCTTGTGTTGTTCATTATGCGAAGGTCCAGTGCCTTTAATTTTTTGTAGTATTGCATCCGGGCGTACTCCAAAAAGTTGAAAAAACGGGCATTGTTACAATGGCGCATCGGGTCGCAATCAGAAAAAAAGACGGTCACCTCGGCCTTGACGTGGATTTTTTTCATAGAGTCTCCTGGATCAAGCCTTCGATCACACTCCGATCAGCGGCGGGGAATTCATATTTGCTAAAATCTTCGGGTCTGATCCAGGTCGGCTCGGCACATTCGATTGGCTGAGGTTCTCCAGAGACCAAACGGCAGAGAACGAAGTGCAGGAAGACTTTCACCTCCGGGTATTCGTAGCGAACCGCCTTGAGGTATCGGATCGGTTCCACCACCACACCAATCTCTTCCTGACACTCTCGAACGGCACACTCCTCCACTGTTTCTCCTTTTTCCCTCTTGCCGCCAGGAAATTCCCAACAATGACCCAAGTGTGACTCTTTCAACCTTTTAGTGATGAGAAAAAGTCCGTCTCTTTCGATGACCGCGGCGACCGCTTCGATCTCGTGGGGTGATATAGCTTTCATGATCCAAGACTCCTTAACGTAACCGGTTCTCGCCTCAGGTTGATGATGAGGGCCAAGGCGATGATCGTGACAAGACTCCCGACGAGAGAAAGAACGGTCGGTTTTTCATGAAAGAGGAAGAGCCCCCAACCAAAGGCGAAGATGACGCTGACGGTGATCAAGGAGGAAATCCGAGACGCCTGCTCATAGCGGTACGCTTTCGTCATTAGCAACTGGCCAACAGTTCCGAAGAGTCCCGAGAGGAGGATAAACCAACGTTCTGGCCCTACAGGGAGTCTAAAGTGGGGGAGCATCAGTGGCAATGACCCGAGAGAGGCGATGGTTGTGAAATAAAAGGCAATGGTGAGTGACGATTCGGTTTCGTGGAGTTCATGGATCGTGACAAAGGCAACGGCGGCAAAGAAACCGGCAGCGAGCCCCGAGGCGAGTCCTGAGAGGCTGGCCAAGTTCAACCAGTGGAAACTCGGCCGCAAGACCAGCATGATCCCGAATGCGGAAAGAAGGATCAGGAAGAGCAGAGGCCGACTAATTTTTTCTTTTAGGAAGATTGCGGAGAGGATCACGACGAAGAGTGGCGAGCTGTTGACGAGGAGGGAGGCATCTCCCAGAGGGATATTGGCAATTGCATAGAAGTTGCAGAGGATCGCTGCAAACCCGGCGAGGCTTCGAACGACGAGGGCCTTTTCGTTAAAGCCACGAAACGAATTTTGTCGTCTCTTGAGCATTATTCCAAAAATCACTGCACTGATCGCGCAGCGAAAAAAGACCACTTCGTAGAACGGCAGGGTGGTGAGGCTGTATTTAACCCCGACCGCCATCAGGGAAAAAAAGAAACAGGAAAGGATCATCAGGAGCGGGCCGTTCCTTGTCTCCACAGACTTTTCCGCATTTCCCACCAGTTTCTTTTATAGGGGAGGGGCAAAAATATCAATGGTGGACTTTGAAAAAACGACTCGCTAGGATTGGCCCTATGATTCCCTTTCTCTCCGAACCGCCGGTCGTTGCCCTCACAGGGGTGATCGAGCAGCCGTACAATCTGGCGGTGGCGACCGCAAGGACCTGTTATTCCTCCAAGGGGATTGTCAGTCTGGACGACGTGACGAAGGATGAAAAGGCGATCATCCTTCGCGATAAGATTGCCCGTTCGACGTTGCAGGCAGGCCACCTGACGACACGCCAGCATGCGACCTTTGTTTTTGCGTTGGACAAGATCAGCCGGCAGTTCATCTGGTCGTTCCTCCACAGCCATCCTTATTATAACTCGGAGCAGGTCAGTCAGCGGTATGTGAAGGTCGCCCGCGGGCATTATACGATCCCCGAGCTCCCCCAGAAACAGGCGGATCGTTACGTGGCGACCGTCGATACCCTGATTGAACAATACAACCGGATGATCGAAATCCTTTTGCCCGAAATCCGAAAACGGTTTTACAAAATTTTTCCGCAGAGAGAAAAAGTCAGTGAACGTTACGAGACGGCGCTCAAGAAACGAGGGTATGAGGTCGCCCGTTACCTGTTGCCGGTCGCGATCCATGCCTACATGTACCATTCGGTCAGCGCCCTGACGCTGATGCGGTATTGGCGGATCTGTCAGCTCTTCGATACGCCTGTTGAACAACGTTATGTGGTTGAGAGGATGGTGGCGGCGGTAAAAGCGGTTGATCCCGAGTTTGAAAAAGAGTTGAAAGACCCACTGTCGCTAGAAGAGACGCCGGAGTATATCGCCTACCAGCAGTTTCATGGAGGAGAGAAGAAGGGATTGGCGGCGGAGTTTGTCAAAGAGTTCGACGCTGGATTGGAAAATCACGTCTCTCGGTTGGTTGATTATAAAAATGGGGCGGAAGAAACCCTTGCTCAATCGGTTCGGGAAGTTTTGGGCCTGCCAAAGAACCGTTTCTCGGATGATGATGCGATCGCCTTGGTGTTGGATCCGGCCAAGAATTCCTATTTTGGGGATACCCTAAACCTGACGACTCTTTCCAAACTGTCGCGTACGATGGTTCACCCGCACTACACCTTTCAAAAGAAAATTTCGCACACCGCCGATTCGCAGGACCAGCGTCACCGGATGGCCCCCGCCTCGCGGCCGATCCTTTCCGGTCATTACAGTGGCCAGCCCGATTATATCCTCCCGCTCCTTGTGCGCGAGTATGAACCGGCACGAGAGCTTTTTCTAGAAACGATGGAAACTCTTTTTGGGGAGATCAACAATCTCTTGGATGATGGCGTTTCGCCAGAGAAGGCACTCTACCTTTTGCCCAACGCCTTCCCGATCCGTTTCACGGAATCGGGGGATTTGCTGAACCTGCACCACAAATGGCGGACGAGGGCCTGCTACGATAGTCAGGAAGAGATCTTTTTTGCGACGATCGACGAGATCCAGCAGGTCAAAAAAATCCACCCGAGGATCGCGAAACATATCCTTGCCCCCTGTTACCTCCGGAAGCAGGCGGGGGAAACACCGTATTGTCCTGAGGGGGACCGTTATTGCGGGATCCCTGTTTGGAAACAGACGATTGAACAGTACGACCGGACTCTCTAAGATGTCAGGCCCGATTGCCATCATTGCCGCGCTTCGTGACGAGCTGAAAGATTTTAGCGAATCTCTTGCCCCCCAGAAGGTCCTTTTCGAACGGCCCACCACCATCATTGAAACTTCTTTCGAAGATCAGGAGCTGCTCTTAGTTAGGACAGGAATCGGTTACGACAATGTCTTCAAAAGTCTTTCCCTTCTTTTTGAAAAGTACGACCCCTCTCTCCTGATTTCAACTGGCTACGCCGGTGCGACCGATCCGAGGCTCGTACCAGGGGACCTGGTGATCGGGACAGAAGTTCTTGTGCTAAACCCGGATGCCCTATCGGTCGCCAGCTCTACAAAGCCGTTGTTGAAAAAGGCCCAGGCCATTTTGGAGCAGAAAGGCTGGCCTCACCATTTTGGCCCGTTGTTGACGGTTGATCGGCCTGTAGTTGAGCCTCATGAAAAGGCCTTTTTGGGGACTCGGTCGGGGGCGATTGCGCTCGATATGGAATCGGCTGAGGTCGGCCGGTGGGCGGTGAAGAAGAAAAAACCGTTTCTGGCGGTCCGGGCGATCTTGGACCCTGTTTCACTGCCGCTCCCAGACTGGGAACAATTTTTGGGACCGGACCAAAATCTGATCCCGGCAAAGATTTTTCGTTTTGCGCTCAAGAATCCACTCCAGTTGATCCAACTCCCCCGGTTTCAAAAATTGGCGACAATGGCCCGGACCTCGATCGCCCGCTTTCTTATAGCCTACCTACAGGAGAGGCCAATTTGAGACGAAACTCTTTTGTCGCTAGGTTATCTATGATAAACTCTTCCCATGGATAATAAGCCGATGATCCTCGTGGTCGATGATGAGCGAGATTTTACCGTAACCGTTCGTGATCGACTCGAGGCCAGTGGTTTTGAGACTTGTGTTGCCCATGAAGGGATTCGTGCCCTCGAAATGGCCCATAAGAAAAAACCAGACCTGATCATTCTTGATATCCGGATGCCGGCGGGCGACGGGCTGACTGTTCTAAAGACCCTTCGTGAGAAGGAAGAGACCCGCAAGATCCCTGTTGTCATCCTGACAGGCCTCGATGAAGAGGGGTTGGAAGAAAAGGTGAAAAAGTTGGGAGCAGCACTTTTTCTGCGAAAGCCATTTGATTTAGGCTCTCTTGTGAGTCGGGTAAGTACCCTCCTGCCGGAGTAACTAAATTTGGTCTGGCCAAAAAATTTTAGTTGAAGTACGGATGGTGCCATTTCGGGACGTAGCGCAGCCCGGTAGCGCACCTGCTTCGGGAGCAGGGGGTCCGGGGTTCAAATCCCCGCGTCCCGACAACATGAAGAAGGGACACGAAAAGGTCGAAAGACAACGTCATAAAGAGCTGTTCTCCGCTCTTTTAAGCCTGAAGAATGCCGAGGAATGTCAAAAATTCCTTGATGATCTTTGTACCCCCGCCGAGCTCCAGGCGATCAGCGATCGCTGGCATGTCGCCCGGCTCCTCGAGAAAAAGATCCCTTACCGACAGGTCTACGAACAGTCCGGTGTGAGTACCGCAACCATCACCCGAGTGGCTCGCTGCCTGCTCAAGGGGGTTGGTGGGTACCGCCTCCTCCTCAGCCGTCTCCATAGAAAATAACCTAAAAAGTGACTTGACAGCCAAGTTAGCCTGAAATAGCTTCTAGGCTAACGTATTAGTACGTTAGCACAATGACACAGATCAACTGCCAGACACCAAAAGATCGTTGGGAAGACCTCTACTGCTGGGGGGATCTCGGGCTATCGGCCGCCGCAGCGGTGGCGGAGGCAGCGCGGACCCGCTTTTTTTGGGAGTGGAAGGCGATCCGTCACCCGGCGCTTGTTCCGGTCCCTCCCCCCTGGGGGACGACAATCCCAATTCCGGAAGGATGGACTCCGGCGAATGCAGTCACTCGTGCGGACCCTTTTTACCCTCAAGCTTTCTCCCGGTTTGCCGTCAAGTATTTTGTCCAGTCGGCCGGGGTCGCAGCAGGTCTTTTGAATGCCGTTAAAACAGGGGATCGTCTGGTGAGTGGTGATTCAGAAGAGGAGGGGACCCTTGTTCGGGATGGACTTTTCTTTGGAGCCAGTTTGACCGGACTTTTCGCCTTTTCTTCTCCGAGCCGTTTGGAGCGGTACGATTGGGGCAGATTCTCCGCCTCTCTTTCGACGGCGGCGATGACGGTTTATGCCGCCTCCGATTTCAAAAAATTGTCTCAGGCTCCTCTCAATTCCCCCGAATGGAAAATGGTAGCGACCCAAGCCTCTCTGGCGGGACTCAACTACGTTGCGGGACGGGGACTCCAACCGGGGCAAGGAAAGAAGCTTTCAAAGGACCGGGTCACCTGGCGACGGATGAGAAGAGAGGTCAATGAGGGGAGATATGGGGTCGACGATGTCGTTAAAGTGGGAGAGACCTCTCCTCCTGAGATCTGGGTCCGGAATGAATTTGGCTCTTTCGGGATGAAAAGAATGCCCCCCAACGGAACGATCGAGGTCCGTAATACCCTGTTCAATATTTATGATAGAGTGAATGGGGAGGTGGTGAAGGTCGGTTTTATGGAGATGCACTGGCCGTACCGGGGTGGCGAACGGTTTGGCCCCCCTGAGGTGACTATCCAGATCGGGGAACAATTTCGAGACAACGGGATCTTGGCGCGGGCCCGCTACACCGCCATGCAAAAATATCCTGATTATTTCCCCCCGACCTGGCAGACGCAGACTAGCTGGCCCGGTTTTACGCCGACCGAGGCGTACGATCGGACCTTGCTCGGGACAGGGACCCGTGTCTCCGCCTCTGTTTCTGTGTTTCGGCAGAAACAGAATGTCCCGGATGGAGAGACTTATTTTTATAACCGCCCGGTCAAGACGATCCGTCCTGATCACCGGTGG
>JAUSKE010000058.1 GCA_030649435.1 Deltaproteobacteria bacterium | reverse complement strand
GGAGCGCTTCTTGCAGTACATCATTCTTGAAGCAAACGACATCTGCACGCCCTAGTGCTTGTTCAATTTAATATGGACAAGGGACTAGACTCCAGCACGTAGGTATCGGGGGGTCATCGAGAACAATGTAGGGGCATGGCGGTGACATGCCCCAGGGCGCGTCGCCGCCGCGCCCCTACCAAATTCCAGTGCGGCTAAAAACGCCACGTTTCGTGCGTGAATTTGATTATCTTCGAGACGGGGCACGGAACCATATTTTTCGACCAGATATTTTAGCCATTTTTCAGGCTCAATCGCCTGTTCTGGTTCGATCAGTTTAGGG
Organism: Deltaproteobacteria bacterium; assembly: GCA_030649435.1. Classification (GTDB taxonomy): domain Bacteria; phylum UBA10199; class UBA10199; order JACPAL01; family JACOUP01; genus JAUSKE01. The sequence continues at coordinate 5,602 of JAUSKE010000058.1, read as the reverse complement.
CGGCCATCCCACAGGGACTTCCTTCGGTCGCGCAGGGCCGCCCCTACCTCATACACCGCCGTATAGACCTGACCGCGGTGGGCATCGATCATCGGGACAACCAAACCACTTCCATTCATCGCCAACGCCTCGAGTGACGAAACACCGATTAACGGCTTGCCACTCGCTTCGCTCGCTCTGCTCGCAAATGCGAACCCCTTCATGAGCGCCATCCCGACACGAAGGCCGGTAAACGAACCGGGGCCATGATCGACGGCGAATAGATCAATCGTTTCTATTTTGAATTCGGCACCCAACATTTCAATCAGGGCCGGCATCAGTTTTTCGGAATGTTGGAGAGAGGCATCAAGGGTAATTTCTCGTAGGGGTGCTGCTTGCCGCACCCCATTCAAGGGCGCACCAAGGGGCGCCCCTACATAATCCACTAAGGCAAGACTGCCAGTGCGGGTGGCTGATTCAAGGGCAAGAACTCTCATCAGAAAATCGATTTCATTTTTTCGAAAAGGTGAGAAACACCCCAAACGCTGTTGATGTCGTTAAAGGTGACGAGCACCATCAGAAGGATCAAAAGGACCATACCGGTCTGGTCCGCAATTGCACGAACTCTCATGGAGACAGGACGTCTTATGATTTTTTCAGCCAAGAGATAAACGACATGCCCTCCATCTAAAACCGGGATCGGGAGGATATTCAGAATGCCCAGCTGGAGGCTTAAAAAAGCGACAAAGTAGAGAAAATAGGAAATCCCCGATTCGGCCGCCATCGCCGCCCCTTGAGCAATCCGGATCGGACCGCCCAACGCCTTGTAGGAAAGCTGAAAAGTCACAAGCCGACCCAAAACTCCAAAAGTAATATCGGTCAGCTTTAGATTTTCCAAAGCCCCCATCTTGATCGCTTGACCTAGCGGGTATTTTTTCAAAACCTGTGGCGCCCCTGTCTTCTCGGAGTCCTTTCGGATCCCGATAAACCATCGCTTTCCTTCTTTGTCATACTGGGCAGAGACAACCTTTTCCTGAACCATTTCACCCCTCTTTAAAGAAAGAGCGATCGGTTTCCCTTCTGAGGCGGAAATTTTTTCTGACATCTCGGTCCAGGTCTCGATAGGGGCTCCGCTCACTGAAATAACACGATCCCCTTGAACCAAACCAGCCTGAGCCGCCGGCCCTTCAGGCACCACCTCATCAACAACAGGGTCATTCCCGATAAAGAGTCCCGGTTCAATGCCCAGAAAACCGCTCCCCGTTGCCTGATGAGTAGAAAGAGCAACCTTCTTCTCCAATAACTGATCCCCACGCCGGATAACGAGATCAAAACTGTCTCCGGGGTGCAGCAAGATCTGATCGATCAAGTTTCTCCAGGTCGTGTACGACTGGCCGTTAATTTGAAGGATCTCGTCTCCCTTTTCAAGACCCGCTGAAGCGGCCGGAGAATCGTGGGCCACACCGAGCACCACCGGTTTTTGATCCAGGTAGGCCGGCTCCATCTTGCCGATGAAAAAAACAACCGCCATAAAGACAAAGGCCAAGAGAAGGTTCATAAAAGGACCGGCAACCACAACGCCCAGCCTTTGAAAAATAGATTTGTGACTATAAGAATTTGGTTGGTCCGCCTCTGGAGAGTCAGGGTCCTCTCCACTAAGCTTGACGTAACCACCCAATGGCAGGAGAGAAAGACGGTAGTCGGTTTCTCCCCTACGGAACCCAATCAATTTTGGTCCAAAACCCAAGGAAAACTTTTCCACCCGGATCCCTGAAAGTTTTGCCACCAAAAAATGACCGAACTCATGGACAAAAACAAGAAGACCTAAGGCGACAACGAAGTAGATGATTGTCATAAAGTGGTGGCTACCCTCCGAGCCCATTGATCCGCCTCCAAGACGTCGTCCAAGCTCTTGAGAGGCGAGACCGTGTGTTTAAGAAGCGTTTTTTCAATCTGTTCCGCGATTTCAAGAAACGAAATTTCTTTATTCAAAAACTTTTCAACAACAACCTCATTCGCCGCGTTCAAAACAGCCGGCATGGAGCCCCCGGTACGGGCGACCTGGAAGGCCAGATCCAGACAACGAAATCGTGTTGGGTCCGGCTTGTGGAATGAAAGGTTTCCAATCTCCAAGAGGTCGAGTGACTTGACCCCCGTTTCGATTCGGTCTGGATAAGAAAGGGCGTAGCCGATCGCGCAACGCATATCCGGCACCCCCATTTGGGCCATCACGGAACCATCTTTGTATTCAACCATCGAGTGCACAATACTTTGAGGGTGGATCTGGACATCGATCCTGTCGGGAGTGAGATCGAATAACCACGAGGCCTCAATCACCTCGAGCCCCTTGTTCATAAGAGTCGCGCTATCGACCGTGATCTTCGCCCCCATGTTCCAGTTCGGGTGCTTCAGCGCCTCTTCCAACGTCACTTTTTTTAACTCCTCCGCCGTTTTTTTAAAGAAAGGGCCTCCTGAAGCGGTCAGGATAATCCTCTTGAGATCAGCCCGGTTGTTCCCCACAAGACACTGAAAGATGGCGCTATGTTCACTGTCGACTGGGAAGAGAGAGACTTTTTTCTGCCGGGCGACGGAGGTCATCAGTTCGCCGGCAATGACAAGACTTTCTTTATTGGCCAATGCCACGGAACGCCCCTTCTTCAACGCCTCATAGGTTGGGAGAAGACCGGCCGCCCCGACAATCGCCGAAAGAACGAGGTCGACCCCTTCCATCGCGGCGACCTGACAGGCCCCATTTTGACCCCAAACTATCTCTGGTACAGGCGATCCGCCTAAGGCGGACGCCCCTACCCTTTTCTGTAGGGCACTCGCATCCTTTTCATCGGAGACCGAAACAACGCGGGGGTGAAATTTTTTAATCTGTTCTTCCAGCAGGTCGAGGTTCCGCCCCGCAACAAGCCCCAGCACCTCGAACCGATCAGGATGGCGACTGACAAGGTCCAACGCCTGGGTCCCGATGGAACCGGTACTTCCAAGAATAGCCAGTTTTTTTATCTTCATTTGAGGAATAAGGCGCAATAGTAGACAAACGGCGCGTTGAAAAGCAAGGCATCAATACGATCAAAAACCCCTCCATGGCCGGGGATCAGATTTCCCGAATCCTTGACCTGATAACTCCTCTTGATGAGAGATTCAGCCAAATCACCTACAGGCCCCAGAAAGCCGATGACGAGCGTCAGAAAGATTGTCGCCTTGATCGAAATCGGATTGTGAAAAAATCCCCTCACCACGAAAAGGGCCACCGCTGTGCCAAAAAAACCGCCGACGAAACCCTCGATTGTTTTTCCAGGACTCACCCGCACCGCCAATTTATGGTGCCCAATCGCATGACCGACAAGATACGCGGTGGTGTCATTCAACCAGGTTCCCATCAAAAGCATCATAATCCAAAAAATCCCCTGCGGCCGTTCTCTCAAAAGGGCCACATAAAGAGTAAAGCCGGCAACATAGAAGGTTCCCAAAAGATAGAGACCCGCCTGACTGGCGATCCCTTCTAATGCTGCCTCTCCACGGTTCGCCTCACGGATTAAAAAACAGAAGGTGATCAGGATGACCAAGGTGACTGGGACCATAAACGAAAGCTCTTGTGCCGGAGAAAAAAGAACAAGAATGCTGTAGAACGCCCCGATAATGAGACCAAAATACTTTTTCTTTTTTTCTCCGGCACTAAAAACAATCCGGTAGAATTCAGAGAGGGCGAGCAAACTACAGGCAGCCACCAATAACTTGAACCAGAAAGGGCTGGTGTAAAAAAGGACGAAAATAAGAACCGGGACACCGATAAGGACGCTTAGGAGTCGCTTCAAAAACATCAACCTTCTCCAACCTGTTCTGAAGTTTTGCCAAAACGGCGTTCTCTCACCTGATACGCCTCGATCGCCCGAACCAGTTCTTCCCGGTTAAAGTCAGGCCAAGAGACCGGGGAAAAATAAAGCTCCGTGTAGGCACTCTGCCAGAGCAGAAAATTGCTGATCCTCTTTTCGCCGCTCGTTCGGATCAAAAGATCAGGGTCCGGCATATCCCGCGTGTCGAGGTATGAAGAAAATTGTTCCTGCGAAACAAAGTTGTCCTTGAAGGTGCCGGCTCCCCTCTCTTTAAGAAGTTTGTTCACCGCCCGAATGATCTCGTCCCGCGAGCTATACGAGAGGGCCAGCACCAAAACCATCTTGTTCAGGTGAGCCGTCGCCTCTTTGCTGATGGAGAGCTCTCTTTTGACCGAATCGGGAAGGCGCGAAATATCGCCAATCGTCTCCAGCCTGATTTCGTTTTTGATGAGCTTTTCTCTTTTGGCAACGAGAAAACTGGTCAGGAGGTCCATCAACGCCTCGATCTCGTCGGTCGGTCTCGCCCAATTTTCCATCGAGAATGAATAAAGAGTAAGGTAACGGACTCCGAGCTCGCGACAGTAAGTGGTAATCTCCTCGACCGCTTCTGTCCCGCGGCGATGCCCCTCAATGCGTGGAAGGTCACGCTTCTTGGCCCATCGCCCATTCCCGTCCATAATGATGGCGATATGCTGGGGGAGTTTCTTAAAATCTAATTCTGTCATAATTGTAGGGGCGAACCTATGTGTTCGCCCGATCCCGGGCAGGCACATAGGCCTGCCCCTACACCTCCATGACTTCTTTTTCTTTGTGGGAAACTGACTGATCGATCTTGGCGATGAATTCGTCTGTTAATTTTTGAACTTCGGCTTCCATCTTACGGAGATCGTCCTCAGTGAGATGGCCGTCCTTCTGGCTCTTCTTGAGATGTTCATTCGTTTCACGACGGATATTCCGGAGGCTGATACGCCCCTCCTCCGCTTCTTTCTTGACCATCTTCACAAGGTCTTTCCGTCTCTCTTCGGTCAGGATCGGGATACCCAGCCGGATCAGCTTACCATCATTATTGGGTTGTAACCCGATGCCCGATTTAAGAATCGCCTTCTCAATATCGCCAATGACCCCTTTATCCCAGGGGGAGATGGTGATCAACCGGCTCTCAGGGACCGAAACAGTCGCCACCTGATTGAGCGGCATCGCAGAGCCGTAGCACTCCACACGAATGCCATCTAAAATAGCCACGTTGGCCCGTCCGGTTCGCAGCTTGGAGATCTCTACCTGGAACGCCTCCACAGTCTTGGCCATCTTTACCTTCATGTCGTTCATCAATGGGTTCATCGGGACCTCACCAATGTTCCGATCTCTTCACCCAACACGACTCTTTTGATATTGCCGTGGCGGAAGAGATCAAAAACAATAATCGGCAGTTTATTATCCATACAGAGTGAAATGGCAGTCGCATCCATTACCTTGAGTCCCTTTTTTAGAACATCCATCGCCTCAAGTTGTTTGTACCGCTTGGCTCCCTTGTGCTTAACCGGATCGGAATCATAAACGCCATCCACCTTCGTCGCCTTCAGAATGACATCGGCCCGGATTTCCATTGCCCGGAGGGCTGCGGCGGTGTCGGTCGAAAAATAGGGGTTCCCGGTACCGGCGGCAAAAATAACAACCCTCCCCTTCTCCAAATGACGAACCGCCCGGCGACGGATGTACTGTTCCGCCAATTGTTCCATCTTAATGGCGGAGAGAACACGGGTAAAAACTTTGTTTTTTTCCAG
>JAUSKE010000049.1 GCA_030649435.1 Deltaproteobacteria bacterium | reverse complement strand
CGTTTTTGAAGGCCTCGGAGACTTCCGGCGAGATCCCTCTATCGGTCTCACCAACTCCGCGGACCATGTCGGAGGGGCCGGAAAAAATGAGCTCCCCCGGCTGCCTGCCTTCGACAACAATCTCCCCCGTTTACCGATTTTCGTTCCGTAAAGAGACCTGATTAATACCATATTGACATCTTTCCTCCCCGACCCTAGAGTCGCGCCGAATTTCTTGGAGGGAAGAATCTATGCCGCCGAAGCCTGCCGAAAATCCAAACGTTAAAGTTGGCCTGGAAGGAGTCATTGCCGCCACCAGTCAGATCTGCGCGATTGATGGCGAAAAAGGGGAGCTCGTCTACGCCGGTTACAACATCCACGACCTGGCGGAAAATTCCACCTTTGAAGAAGTGCTCTTCCTCCTCTGGCACCTCCGGCTTCCAACCAAGCGAGAACTCGAAAAGCTCGTCCACGACCTTGAGGAAAATTCAGAAATCCCGCACGAGATCATGAGCTTTCTGGAAAAAATCGCCCCGCGGCTTTCAGCGATGGGGATGCTTCGCACCTTTGTCTCGATGCTCGCCCACTTTGACCCGGAGGCGGGGGAACGTTCACCGGCGGCGAACGAAAACAAGGCTTTGAGGATTGTGGCCAAAATCCCGACACTGATCGGCGCCTTTGATCGTTTTCGAAAAGGGGATCGTCTCGTGGTCCCGCCGAAGGGATTAAATTTAGCGACTCGATTCCTTCACCAACTCTTTGGCAAAGAACCTCTGCCGGAGGCCTCCAAGGCGATGGATGTCGCGTTGGTGTTGCATGCCGAACATAGTTTTAACGCCTCGACCTTTGCGGCACGTGTTGCGGCCGGCACCTTGACCGATATTTATTCCGCAACGACCGCCGCGATCGCCACCTTAAAAGGGCCGTTACACGGCGGTGCGAACGAAGAAGTGATCAAGATGCTCCGCCAGATCGGCAGCGTTGATCGGGTACGCGGTTTCATCGAAGAAGAATTAGCGGAAAAGCGACGAATCTTTGGTTTCGGTCACCGGGTCTACAAGACGATGGACCCACGGGCGACCCATCTGATGAAGATGTCGGAGGCGCTCGGCAAGGCGCATGGCGAAACAAAATGGTTCGAGATGAGCATCGCCATTCAAAAGGTGATGAAAGAACTGAAAGGGCTCGACCCGAACGTCGATTTTTATTCCGCCTCTCTCTACCAAACGATGGGGATCCCGGTCGATCTCTTCACCTCGATCTTCGGGATGTCCCGCTCTTCCGGCTGGACGGCGCATATTCTGGAGCAGTACCGGAATAACCGCCTCATCCGCCCGTTGGCGGAGTACACCGGCCCACGCGGTTTGAAGTACGTTCCGATTGACCAGAGAAAATGACCTCTTCTAAGCTGACACCCCCAAAAGAGGGAGAAAAAATAACTCTTAAAAAGGATGGGACGCTCGACGTTCCGTCGCACCCGATCATCCCTTTCATCGAAGGAGATGGGACCGGTCCCGATATTTGGAAATCGGCTTCGGCGGTCCTTGATGCAGCGGTTGCCAAAGTCTACGGCGGCAAAAGGAAAATTGTCTGGTTTGAACTTTTTGCTGGCGAAAAGGCACAGAAAGTCTATGGCGCTGATTGTCCCCCGAACCTCCTGCCGGATGAGACGCTCGAAAAAATAAAAGAATATCTTGTGGCGATCAAGGGCCCGCTCACGACTCCGGTCGGTGCAGGGATTCGGAGTCTTAACGTCACGCTCCGCCAACAGTTGGATCTTTACGTCTGTCTTCGCCCGGTCCGGTATTTTAAAGGAACCCCGTCGCCGGTCAAACATCCTGAAAAAGTGGACATGGTGATCTTCCGTGAGAATACGGAGGATATCTATGCTGGTATCGAGTGGGAGGCAGAGAGCCCAGAAGTCAAAAAGGTGATCAGCTTTTTGCGCGACCAAATGAAGGTGACGAAGATCCGCTTTCCGGAAACATCCGCGATCGGCATCAAGCCGGTTTCGAAGGAAGGGACAAAGCGACTTGTTCGGGCGGCGATCCGTTATGCCCTCGAGCGAAAACGGAAGAGTCTGACCTTCGTGCACAAAGGGAATATCATGAAGTTCACCGAAGGGGGATTTCAAAGGTGGGGTTACGAGCTGGCGAAAGAAGAATTTCGGGATCAGGTGGTTACTTGGGAGGAATTGCAAAACGATCCTCGTAGGGGCGCGGCGATGACGCGCCCAAATCATGGGCATGTCGGCGCCATGCCCCTACTAATCAAGGATGCGATCGCCGATAATTTTTTACAGCAGATTTTGACCCGTCCCGATGAGTACGACGTGATCGCGACGCTCAACCTAAATGGTGACTACATCTCCGATGCCTTGGCGGCACAGGTGGGTGGGATCGGTATCGCCCCGGGGGGAAATATCAATTTTGTCACCGGGCTCGCTATTTTTGAGGCGACCCATGGGACGGCACCGAAGTACGCCGGCCAGGATAAAGTGAATCCCGGTTCGGTACTCCTCTCCGGTGTGATGATGCTCGACTACCTGGGCTGGCGAGAGGCGGCAGACCTGATTGTGAAGGGGCTGGAGCGAACGATTGAAAAGAAGACGGTCACTTACGATTTTGCACGCCTGATGGATGGGGCAAAAGAGATGAAGTGCTCGGAGTTTGGAAAAGAAATTATTAAGAACATGTAAGGAGATTTTTATGGCACGAAAAAAAATTGCCCTGATCGGTGCGGGACAGATCGGTGGGATCTTGGCAGAGCTGGCGTTGCAAAAAGAACTGGGTGACGTCGTCCTCTTTGACATCGTTGAAGGATTGCCTCAAGGGAAGGCGCTCGACCTGATGGAATCGCGACCGCTGCACCAGTCGGACATAACGCTGACCGGAACGAATAATTATGCCGATGTGGCCGGTGCCGATGTCGTGATCGTTACCTCCGGTATGCCACGCAAGCCAGGGATGAGCCGCGACGATCTTCTGGCCAAGAATGTCGAGATCATCCGTGACGTGGCCCAAAATTTAAAGAAACATTGCCCCAACGCCTTTGTCATCGTTGTCTCGAACCCGCTCGATGTGATGGTCTACGCCACACACAAGATCGGCGGCTTTGCCAAGAACCGCATTCTTGGGATGGCTGGCGTCTTAGATTCTTCCCGCTTCCGCGCCTTTGTGGCGATGGAGTTGGGTGTTTCAGTGCAGGATGTGACGGCGTTCGTTTTGGGGGGACATGGGGATGA
>JAUSKE010000046.1 GCA_030649435.1 Deltaproteobacteria bacterium | reverse complement strand
GAGGTATTTGGCCTTTTGTGTCGGGTTGCCAAAATAGATGAGGGGCCACGAGGCGATCCCGGTATGGCACATCAGGGTGACGCCAAACGAACCTTGAAGACAGGCATTCTCCCCCATCGCCACATTGGTGACCTTGTCGATCCCCATCCCGCCATACTCTTCAGGGACATCTGCCCCCAATATCCCCAACTCTCCAGCCTTACGCATCAGCGGGATCGACGCCTCATCAAACTTCTGGGCCTCGATCAGGTCAGTCTTCGGCATGACCTCCTTCATCACAAAATCATGCATTAGCTGGGCAAACTGTTTTTGTTCTTCAGTCAGGTGTTCGGGGATAAAAATCTTTCGGGTACCAACCTTTTCAAGAAGAAACGACCCCCCGTGAGATTCGGAAGGGTGCGCGTTTGGAACAACTGGAGCGGCAGATGTTGCCATGAAGTCCTCCTCAGGTTTCGGACAAGACCTTTTTAAACTCTTGTGTCAATGCAGGGACAACTTTAAAGAGATCGTCCACAATCCCATAATCGGCCTTCGAAAAAAGTGGCGCCTCAGGGTCCTTGTTGATCGCCACGATCACCTTCGAGGTCCTCATGCCGGCCAAGTGTTGGATCGCGCCTGAAATACCACAAGCGATGTAAAGTTTGGGGTTCACAGTCTTACCGGTCTGACCCACCTGCATATCGTGCGGGGCATAGCCGGAATCGACAGCCGCGCGTGAAGCCCCGACGGTTGCTCCCAAGACCTCGGCCAGCTCGTTTAAGACCTTGAAGTTCTCGGCATTCCCCATCGCCCTTCCGCCTGAAATAATAATCTCCGCCTCGGTCAGGTCCGGTTTTTCGCTCTTCCCTTTCACCTGATCCTTCATCACCGCGCGGAGGGAGCCTGGATCGACCTGCTTGACGATCACTTCGGCCTTCGAACCGGGAGTGGTTTCCTTGATCGCAAAAGAGTTGGGGCGGGTCGTCGCCAACTGGATGGTTCCCGAAAAAATGACATCGGCGATCACCTTGCCGGCGTACAGAGGACGGGTGGCAACCAATTGCCCACCATCGATACGAAGTTCGGTACAATCAGTGGCAAGCCCTACTTTCAACCGTGCTGCCAAGCGTGGGAAAAGGTCGAGCCCCAGTGGTGAAGCGGCCCCTAGAACAATTCCGGACTTCCTCTCCTGAATCAATTCCGTAAGAACCTTGGCGAAGCCCTCGGTGTTATATCTTTCAAGATTTGGGTTGGAGAGGAGGAAAACTTTTTTGACCCCATAGGCCCCCAGCTCTTTGTCGACTTTTGTCAGGTTGTTGCCAACTAAAGCGACTTCGACTTCTCCCCCCAGAGAAGCCGCCTTTGTTGCCAACTCAAGGGCCGTCTTCTTGAGAAGACCGCCTTGATGCTCAGCCACGATGAGAATATTCGTCATAGTACCTTCGCCTCTTCTCGGAGCAACCGAACGAGCTCTTTCGCCTTCGCTTCAACTGTTTCACCCTGGATGATCTTTCCCGCTTTCCTCTCAGGGGGCAATCTCCAATTCACGAACTCTGTCTTAATCTTATTGTCCCCCACAAGGTCGGTCGCTTTCAAGACCGCAAGCGGTTTTGTTTTGGCCTTCATGATTCCGGGAAGCGAAGCATACCGGGGGGAATTCAACCCCTTTTCACAACTGAGGACGCACGGGAAACCAACATCGTAAACCTCCTGGGTCCCTCCACCCACGCGACGATGAACAACAGCACCCTGTCCATCCGGATTGAGTTCCAGTTTTTCAATGATATTCACCTGTGGCCAATTCAAAAACTCTGCAACCATGGCGACCACCTGCGAGGCGTCATCATCGATCGCTTTCTTACCACAGAGAAGAAGGTTTAGATTTTCTTGACGGACCGTATTGGCAAGAACTGTTGCGGCGATATAAGAATCAGAGACGAGGCCAGTATCCTCAACATGAATGCCGCGGTCGGCACCCATGGCGAGAGCAGTCCGGATCGCCTCAACCACCCTAGCCGGCCCCATCGAAAAGATCACGACTTCGCTGCCAGCCACTTTTTCCTTAACCTTTAACGCCTCTTCCACGGCAAATTCATCATAGGGATTCAAAATATACTTGATCCCGTCGGTTTCTATCCCCTTAGAATCAGAACGGATTCTGATCTTCGTCTCGGTATCAGGAACTTGTTTGAGAAGGACTCCAATTTTCATCTTTTAAGGTGTAACACGGTGCGTTAGGTGGGTCAAGAAGTTTGCGTTTTACCTAAACCAAACTCTCTCCATCAATCTCTTGAGGGATCTCTCTCCCCATCAATTTTAAAAGTGTTGGAAAGACGTCAACGGTTCTTGCCATCTTTTTCTGAAGAGGGGCATTCAGGATAAACGGCGTCATCATATGTTCCCGATGAAGCGACCCGTGCGACGACTTATGTTCTGGAACCTCATAGCGCTTGCGCAGATCATACCCTTTTGCGGCGCTTAAAATAACGTCGCCCGTTCTCTCGGACCTAAAGATTTGCATCAGCTGCATCGGGGCATCCGGATAATCTGTGTCAAAAGTTTTCTCCAAAATTTCCCTCGGCGACATCATCTCGGGAAGTGCCGGATAACCAAAAGGATCAGCCCCCTCGACCTGATAAAAAATCTTGCCCTGACGCTCACCAATCCTTGCCCTGCCTCTCCGGCTGAGTGCGATAATCTCCCCACCCTGACCCCGACAACTGATTAGGTCAATTTCTGGACGAGCCAAAAGTTTCTCGAGAATCCCAGGGTAATCGGCACGAATCTCTTCTTCAAGCAGCGCTTTCTCCCACCCTTGTTTGTTTTTGAAATAGAGGTGACTCATCCCATTCCCAGAAACCATATTGGCCACTTGAAACTTTCGGTTGAATATAAAGGGGTAATGAAAAGGCCTTAACCCTTCTTGATCCAAAAACTGGTTTAACGAAAGATGTTTTTGGGTCGATGACAAACCATGGTCACTGACAATCCCCAAAAGTGTTTCCTCCCAACACCCTTTTTTCTTCAAAGCAGCCACCAGAGAAGCGACCGTCCTGTCGATCAATTCATAAGAAGCGAGTGTCACCGGATGAAAAGGATCCCCCAGGTGGGAATGTTCATCAATCCCTGGGAAAACGGCAAAAATAAACTCCGGATCTTCATCCCCTTCGATAACAGTCATCAATTTCTTAGCTGAGGCCTTGTCGATCAAGGACCAGTGATCGGTGAGATGGGAGTAATAACAGTACCAGATCCGTGAGAATTTGGTCTTATTGTGGCGAAAAGAAACTCCCCGATTGATGGGACTGAAAATGTTGACAGAACCAGGAAAAATATCAAACAGAGTAGAAATGTTGGGGCTGACATCACCATTCATCAAAAGTGATTCAGGCCCGACATAGCTTCTAAAGCTTCGGAGCGGCAACCCCCCTTGAGCGTATTTCTTGCGGTCAAACCATCGAATTCCCGGCAAATTGCAGGTCCCTGCATGACACCCCGTCAAAAATGGCAAATAGGCGGGGCCTGTGGTTGAGGGAAAAGTGCTGACGGCAGGAGTGAGAGCCCCCTCCTTGAGCAAAAATTCTTCTATGGCAGGAAGACGACCTTCAGAAATCAGTTTTTGAAAGACATCTGGCCTTGCGCCATCCGCAAGAAGAAGTATGCAGCGGCGGAACGTCATCCTACCCTTTTTTCTCAAGCTCTTTTAGCTTAGATTCCATCCGTCGGATCAAATCGGCATAACCATCTTTTTTGATAATCTTGTCGAATTGATACCGGTAATTGTCCAAAAGACTCGCCCCATCGACAATAACATCGAAAATTTTCCATATTGCTCCCACTTTTTTTAGCTTATAATCCAGATCGATCTCGATATTTTCGGAAGGAACACGAACCCGACTCTGAGTCAAAGCCTTTGTCTTTTCGTCATTCAAGAACCGGTCTCCCTTATAGGTAACATAATAATCAGCGCCACCCCTGGCTTTGTTCTTGTGTTGACTCTGCTCCTTGGAAAAAACCGCCCTCTGTTCCAGGAGACGGGTCAAGAGATCGACGAAATATTTTCTATCCTTCTCCGACATCTTCTGCCAGTGGTTGGCCAGGGCCAAACGGCACAGTTCAGCAATATCAAAGGTGCCGTGAAGAACCTTCTTTTTGACTTCTTCATTATTTTTTTGATCCTCAGGGGTTGTTGGGTTCGTCTTATAGTCATCAAGCATCTTGTCCAGGTCCTGAATCGCTCGAGTCGGTGTCCCTTCCGCGGCTGACTTCTTGCCAACCCCCTCGGCCCGACTCCCTGAAACGATCAACAAGCTCAAGACAATACCTCGAACAAGGCTTTGTCTCATTTTTTGATATCTTCTACTCTTCATCAGGATCCTTTCCTCTCTTTTGATCTAGTTTTGCCAATGCCACATTAAAATTGTAAACCGCTTCAAAATATTGTCCGCGGGTGGTGAGAAACGACTGAACTGCCTCAACAAGATCCTTTGATTCACCGACCCCGATATCAAAACTGCTCTGCGTCAAAAATAAAAGCTGGCGAGAGAGACGACCTGCCTCCTCGGCTCTTTCCACTGCAGACCATGCCGTTTGGGCGTCAAGATAGGCTTCCTGGACATCAAGGGCAATCCCTTTTTGAGCCAACGTTCTTTGGACTTCCGTTTTGCGAAGATCGCTCCTCGCTTGGTGAGCCTTCGCACTTTGTCCATGAAAGTCAAACTGCCCCTGCAATTGCAAACCGATGCCGGCCCTCGTAAAGTTAAACGGGTTGTTAAAATCATCGGTTGCTTGAACGCCGGTGACACCAGGAGCCCGACCCATCTCAAAAAAGGCCCCGAGACCCAGATTAGGGGCCAACTTTCTCTTTTCCAAACGATAAAGATCTTCCTTCGACTGAACCCCCAGATCGATCAGCTTTAGTTCGGGACGATTCTTCGCCGCCTGGTCTTGATAATAATCAAAATTTTTGAGCGACTTGGGAAGCGCTTTGAGATGAGATTCCTTTAGTTCTAAAGAAACGGAGCGATCCAGCCCCATCTGAATCTTCAAGGCCTCCCGGGCCAACATCCTCTTTTTTTCTGATTCCTCAGCCCTTTTTTCCAACTCGTGTCGAAAAAGTTTCAGCTTGAGAAGTTCCGAAGGATCAGTCCCCTCTTCCTCTCCCTCTCGTTTGTTGATTTCCTTACGAACCCTCTGCGTGGCGGACTCCAAAAGACGGTCAAATTCATAAGAAAGAATAATCCCGTAATAAAGTTGCTTTACCTTGAGAACAAGTTCCGACTTCTTCTGAACTCTCTTTAACTTTTCTGCTTCAACCCCCTTGCGGGCGAGACCTTGTCCGATATCTAGCTTTCCAAAGGTTGTGAGTGGTGTCCCCACTCCAATTTTGACCTTGTTAAAAACAGTGATATCGCCAGAAAAAAAACTTTTAACCGCATTGTCGGCATCTCGCGGCGCCGGAGCCAGGGTGTATTCGTAATCAACAATCGGGTAGCCTATCTTGTGCAGCTCCCTCAACTTCTGTTCAGCGATCTCCTTGTCATAATCGTTGGCTTTGAGTTCTTCATTGGACTGGAGCGCCCTCTGCAAACATTCTTCTAAACCAAGAACAAGTTTTTCGGTTTTCTCCTCAGCTGGAAGAGACAAAGGCAAGAACAGAACCATGATAAGGATCAGAGACCCACTTCTCTTCATTTAAGCCTCGCGGCACCGAAGAGAGACTTGAGATCCTCGTCGATAACTTGGAAACCGGCACCGACGAACCAGTCCCGTTCATGATTCTTGGCAATAAAATCGTCCATCCCTGAAAGCAGATAAAAGTTTTTAGTTAAATTAACCTGACCAAAAGCCTTCAGGTGTGGCCGCTCTCCATAATCGCTCCTGAAATCGAACGCTGAAAAACTAAGACCGTAAGGCCCTCTTTTGTAATCAACCCCCACACCGCCCGTCGATTCAATGATGCCACCCCGAATGGTAACGTCGCGAAATGTCTTGGCCAGCTGGGCTGATATCAAGAACTTGTTCCGGATCGTCACCGACTGATCTGTCGTCACCGTTGTCGTCACCCCTCCGGAGGTCACGTCGGTTGTGGTGAGCCTCCTTTGATCAGGTGGGTTTGGATCAACGACAAAATCCAGGAGAAAGGCCTTGTCAGGTCTCGGCTTGAGCCCCAGACTCACATAATTCTTAACGCTCTGCGAATTGCCCAAATATTCAAGATGATAACCGATTTCGGCCTGAAAGCGATTCACCCCTCCAATGGTTTCCGACAAACCCTTGGCGGCCTGATTGATATTCTCAATCGTCTCTTCATCATTCACAAGCCGCCCAATCGTTCCTTTCCCTTCATCAATTTTCTGCGTGATGTTGGAAACAGACGACAGGCTCGTATTCAATTTTTGAGAGAGCTGGGCAAAGTTACTCATGATCTGATCCCAATTGCCCCCTTCGACAAAGTTCCGCTTCATCGATTCGGTCACCACCTTAATGTCATCCGTCACCGCGCTTAATTTGGAGGTCAACTCCGAAAGATCAGTGTAAGGGTTCACCGAGGTGATCTCACCATTCGGCTTGATGAGGTTCTCATCCCGACCGGGCATCAGGTCAATATAGGTTTCTCCCAAGAAGCCCTTGGTTCGAACCTGAGCGGTGACATCCTCGGTCAACTGAACCTCTTTATTAATTCTGAGGCCAACTCTTGCCCTGCGGTTATCGACAAGATCGAGAGATTCAATGTAACCAACCTGCACACCGGCAATCTGCACAGGGGTCTTGCGGGTCAGTCCTGTCGCAGAAGTCAGGACGACAGAAACGGTATAAGTCCCTTTTGAACTAAGATTCCGGTCACTCACACGAATCGTGCTGTAGACCAAAATACAGATCCCAATCAGGGTAAAAACGCCGATTTTTATGTTTCGCTGGCTTTCTTGATACCGTGTCACTTAAACCTCACTCCCTGTGCTAATGCCATTAATGAAATTATGTACGTACGGAATTTTTGACTGCCTCACCTCTTCCGGACTCCCTTCCATCAAGATCCGTCCTTCGTGGAGCAATGCGATTTTATCTGCAATGTTGAATGATGACTCAATATCATGACTGATAATCACCGATGTGACCTTAAGACGTTTTTGCGTCTCGCTGATCAGTTGGGTGATCGAACTGGTCATGATCGGGTCAAGGCCGGTCGTCGGCTCATCGTACAAAATAATTTTTGGTTCTAGCGCAATGGCCCGTGCAAGTCCAACCCTTTTTCGCATCCCACCAGAGAGTTCTGAAGGCATTTTTTCTTCGATCCCGGAGAGACCGACAGCGGCTAATTTAGCTTCGACAATTTTTCGGACTTCCTCCGAAGAAAGCTGCCGCTGTTCCTTCAATGGGAAAGCGACATTTTCAAAAACGTTTAGCGAATCAAAAAGGGCAGCGCCCTGAAAGAGCATGCCAAAACGACAGCGAAAGGGAACGATCTCGTGATCGGAGAGAGTGCTGAGGGAAGTTCCGTCAACCACCACCTCCCCTGAATCGGGTCTCAAAAGCCCAATCATATGTTTTAAGAGAACGCTCTTCCCACTACCGCTTTGTCCCAAGACGACCGTCACCTTCCCCTTCGGGATCTCAAGGTTGAGACCTTTCAGGACCGCTTGTTCCCCAAAACTCTTGCAAATATTGACGAGTTGAATCATTTAAAAGTTGGGTAGAAATTCGAGAATCCACGATGTTAAAAAATAATCGGCCACCAAAACGGTGACTGACGAAATAACAACGGCCCGTGTGGTGGACAACCCGACCCCTTGTGCCCCACCGGATGTCCGATAACCCCGATGACAAGAAATAATTGTCAGCAGGAAACCAAAGAAAACCGACTTCATTAAGCCCCCAATGACGTCATCCATATCGACGTAATAATAGAGCTTGGACAAGAACGGGGCCTCTGGCAGCCCCAAAAGACCCACTGCGACAAAATAAGCGCCGGCGACACCGATAAAGAGAAAAAATCCGTAGAGGATCGGGACCATGACCAGACCGGCAACCACCCTTGGCACCACCAGGTAATGGATTGGACTGACCGCCATCGATTCGAGGGCATCGATCTGTTCCGTCACCTTCATGGAGCCGATTTCAGCCGCCATCGCCGAACCGGCCCGTGCCGTCACCATCAGTGCCGTAAAAACAGGCCCAATCTCGCGACTCAAAGCCAAGCCGACGGTCGAACCGATCAGTGCTTCGGCATGAAAAAT
The DNA here is from genome assembly GCA_030649435.1 of Deltaproteobacteria bacterium. GTDB lineage: Bacteria > UBA10199 > UBA10199 > JACPAL01 > JACOUP01 > JAUSKE01. The sequence goes on along the minus strand of JAUSKE010000046.1, from coordinate 2,465 downwards.
ACGGAACGAATGATGCGCCTGCAGGGCAAAGACCATCCCGGTAAAAAGACCGGTCAACGCAATGACCGGTAACGACCCAATACCGATAAACTCCATCTGTTCCATCGTCTGACGCCAACGGAACGGAGGGACAAAGAGCCATCGTCCGAAAGAGGCGGTGAAAGACAATACCTCACCAAACTCCTCCATGATTTTCTGAATCCAAAAGCCAAGTCTTTCAACCAATCGTTTCATTAATTTCTGACCCTACTTAGGGCTGTTAATCCTTGTCACAGAACGGAGACGGGGGGAAAGAGAACAGAAAATCTCATAAGAGATCGTCCCCGCCCAGGCCGCCAACTCATCCGCCCTGATTTCGTCACTCCCCTGTTGACCAATGACAACCACTTCATCACCCACCGATACCGTACCCGCCTCTGTGAGATCAACCATACAAAGGTCCATGCAAATCGTCCCAACCACCGGTGCTCTCTTTCCGTGTACCAGAACTGAGGCCTTGTTCGACAGGATTCTCGTATAACCATCCGCATAACCCAACGGTAAAACACCGATCAGGCTTTCGCGTCCTGCCTTGAAGGTTCGGTTATAGCTGATGGACGTACCGGTAGGAACCTTTTTTAGGGAAATAATTTTGGTCTTGAGAGACAGAACCGGCTTTAGGGAAATTTTTGTCTTCAACCGCGGGATCGGGTAGGCCCCATACAGGACAAGCCCCAGCCGAACCAGGTTAGAAGGGTGATTCACCCGATCCTCCCCTGCCCCTTCGATCGCCTCCACCGAATTGGCCAAATGGCGCCATCGGGGCAAGTCCCCGCTCTTGGCAAGCGCCTGCAAGACGGATTGAAAGTTCTTCCGCTGAAAGTCGGTATAATCCAAATCACCCGCCTCGGCCAGGTGGGATAGAATCCCCTCACACTGGAGAAAGTTCAACTTTTTGAAATCGTTCCAAAAGGAATCCCACTCTCGACACGGCACCCCAAGCCGCGTCATGCCGGTATCGACCTTGAGGTGAACGGAAAGCTTTTGTCCCTTTTTCTCTGCTACCTTATTCAAAGATCGGGCAACCTCTAGATTTTCAACCACCGGCGTCAGGTGGTATTCAAAAAGGAGCTCTGGCCCCGCCTCGAGCGGTCCCATGAGGATCAAGATCGGTTTTTTGATCCCTGCCTCACGAAGACGGATTCCCTCGTCGACAGTACCGACACCAAAGAGGTCCACCCCAGCCTCTTGCAGGACTGGGGCAACGAGAGAAGCCTTGTGGCCATAGGCGTCTGACTTTACGACGGCTAAAATGGAGAGGGAAGGTTTGATTTTTTGACGCAGCTCTAAAAAATTGGAACGAAGGGCGGAGAGATCGATCTCCACCACCGTCGGACTGGTCCTCAGCATATCAAGGCTCTAGCAATAAGTAGGGGTCAAGTCAACTTCGGCTGTGGGTGAATCACCCTCGAGTGAATCACTCCTTGAAAAATACCACCGTTCTGTTACGAGAGAGGATCATGGAAGCTACTTTCATCGGTCATGCGACTGTTCTTCTCAATATGAGCGGGACCCAAATTTTGACTGATCCGGTTTTCAGCGAGCGGATCTTCTTTATCCGTCGTCGGTCTCCGGTAAAAGTTTTACCAGAAACGATCGAACCGTCGGCGATCCTGATCTCCCACGCCCACTACGACCACTTGGATATCCCCTCGCTCAAATATTTTCGTTCGACCGTGCCGATACTCTTGCCGGTCGGCCTGGCACCGCTTCTTTCCAAGTTTGTCAGAAATCCTTTGATCGAAATCGCGCACCATTCTTCTTACCACCTGGAAGATGGGACCGAGATCAGCGCCTTTCCGGTCAAACATGTCGGCTTTCGGATTTCTGGGCTCCGATACCGCACCTGCAACGGTTACCTGATCCGTAAAAAGGAGGAGTCTGTCTTCTTTCCGGGAGATAGCGCCTACACCCCTCAACTTTGTGAGGTCGCAGAGGGACGACCGATTGATCTTGCTCTCCTGCCGATCGGTTGCTACGAACCGAAGTGGTTCATGAAAAACCGCCATATGAATCCAGAAGAGGCGGTCCAACTCTTCGAAGAACTAAAGGCCAAGGTGATGATCCCGATCCACTGGGGGACTTTTCCCATCTCCCTCGAGCCTATCGGGGCCCCGTTGGAATGGATCCTCAGGCTTCAGGCAGAAAAAGGGCTTGACGATCGGCTTCGTATTTTGAAGCATGGAGAAAGTACAACATTGTAATGGAAATCATCCTCAACGGACAATCGTATCAATATGATGGTGGGGCACAAGGGCTGCCCCTACAAGAATTTCTGCGAAACCTATCCATTCCGACCGAAGCGACAGCCATCGCACTGAATAACGAGATAATCCCCCACTCCCTCTGGTCAGAGACACGGATCAAAGAGAAAGACTCGGTTGAAATTATTCGTGCCGTGGGGGGTGGATAATGTTTCGCATTGC
>JAUSKE010000043.1 GCA_030649435.1 Deltaproteobacteria bacterium | reverse complement strand
TAAGAGGGAGAAAAACGAGGACAGTTTTCTCGTGAATGAGCAGATCGGTCTTTACATTGTGGCCGATGGGATGGGGGGGCATTTGGGGGGAGAGTATGCGAGCCGTCTTGCGGTGAATACCGTAGAAAATACCTTGAAGACATTGCAGGAAGACCCCGAAGCGACGCTCACGACAGCAGATTCAGTGGATGTCGTCGATCTGGGGGAGAGGCTCAAGTATGCCATCCGCGTGGCCTCGGCGCGCATCTTTGAAGAAGCGGCACAGAAACCCAACCTGAAGGGGATGGGGACGACAACGGTGGCGCTCCTGATCCAGGATGGCAAGGGGTACATTGCCCATGTGGGGGATAGCCGGGTCTACCTTTCGCGCGATACTGGTCTTAAACAACTGACGATCGACCACTCCCTCGTGAACGAACAACTCCAGGCCGGTTTTATTTCCAAGAAGGATGCCCGCAACCATAAATTTAAAAATATCATCACTCGTTCGGTTGGTTTTCAGGAGGATGTCGAGAGCGACTTGCAGGTTCGCGACCTCGAACCGGGGGATCGGTTTCTCCTTTGCACCGATGGCCTCACCAATCTTGCGGATGATGAAGAGATACAAAAAATCATGAGTCGTGGCAAAAATCCAAAAGAGATCTGTGAAAAGCTGATCGAAGCGGCCAATAAAAAAGGGGGGGATGATAATATCACGACGGTTGTCGTCCTGGTTGAGGAGGGCGACTAACTGTTGACTAACCTCTCTCCCTTTGGTACTTCTTAAAGCACTTCAACCAAGTATAAATAAAGGAAATATTTTGTCTCGTAAAGAATACCACTTCATGTTGTTCCCATCAGAGGGGGAGCGCGTTCGGCGCCTTCGGGTCTCCGATAGCCACTTCAAGCTCGCCGCCTTTGGGTTGGTTCTTTTTACCGCTTTTACCTTTCTCTCCCTTTTCGGGTTTCTTTACTACCGCTCTTCGTACCGTGATCTGATTTCACAGAGGCTTGAAAGTGCCGACAGGTCTCCGGAGAAGGCCGAGTTGGCTGCGAAGATCCAGCAGCTCGAAAAACAGATCGGCAAGACGGAGCGCTTTGCCGCTCGGTTAGAGGCGATGGTCGGTTCTCCATCACAGGGGATCAAAAAAGGGATTGGTCCTATCGAACCTTCTCCATCGGTCGCTTCAGGCGTGGCTCATGAAGGCAAGTCGCTGGATTACAAGTTATCACTCCTCCAGTCGAAGACGATGGATTTGGAGACCCGGATCAATCAAGCGTATGATCGCCACCAAAATCGACTCATCTTTTTGGCCTCAACCCCTTCCCTCTGGCCTGTCAAAGGGTGGGTCACCTCTGAGTTTGGGATGAGGCACTCACCCTTGCATCCCGGCATGGACAGGCATGAAGGGCTCGATATTGCCGCCCAATGGGGCACCGCTGTTTCGGCCCCTGCCGATGGTGTTGTTAGTTTTGCTGGTTATAAAGGAGGACTGGGAAAGACGGTCGTCATCCAACATGGTTTTGGGATCATCTCGGTTTATGGGCATACCTCGGCGCTTTTTGTCAAAGCGGGTGACCGTATCAAACGGGGGGTGAGGATCGCCTCTGTCGGCAGTACCGGGGCTTCAACCGGTCCGCATCTCCACTACGAGATCCATGTTGACGGTATCGCTGTCGACCCGATGCAGTATATCCTCGAATAGATTCTTCTCTCAAAGCACTTGCCGAAACCTATTTTTCCTTGTAATCCTCCGCCCCTATGGTGACGTCGTTTCTCAAAAAACTGTTTGGGACCAAGAACGAGCGGTACTTGAAAGAGATTTTTCCGCTCGTCCAACAGACAAACCAGTTTGAATCTGCTTTGCAGGCCCTTTCGGAGGCCCAACTTAAAAACAAAACGGTTGAGTTCAGGGAGAGGCTTTCCAAGGGGGAACCTCTTAATTCGCTCCTGCCGGAGGCGTTCGCCGTGGTTCGAGAAACCTCCCGACGCGTTCTCAAGATGAGGCACTTTGATGTGCAGATCATCGGTGGCATCATCCTCCATCAGGGAAAGATCGCCGAAATGAAGACCGGTGAGGGAAAGACCCTGGTCGCCACCCTTCCTGTTTACCTGAATGCCCTGGAGGGGAAGGGGGTTCATGTCGTTACCGTCAATGACTACCTCGCCCGCCGCGATGCCGAATGGATGGGGCAGGTTTATAAATTTTTGGGCCTCTCCGTCGGTGTGATTGTTCACGGGCTTAACGATACGGAACGAAAGTGGGCCTACAATGCCGATGTCGCCTACGGCACTAATAATGAATTTGGTTTTGATTACCTCCGCGACAACATGAAGTATAGCCTGGAGAGTTACGTCCAGAGGGAGATGAACTTTGCGATCGTCGATGAGGTTGATTCAATTCTGATCGACGAGGCACGGACGCCGCTGATTATTTCCGGCCCCTCCGAAGAGGCGACGGATAAATATTACCAGAATGACCGGATCATCCCTGGTCTTGTACGGGGGGAGCCGGCCGACACCAAAACCGAAAAAGCGGCGACCGGTGATTACACGTTGGACGAAAAATCGCGGACGGCGGTCCTGACCGAGCAGGGGGTGGCCAAAGTTGAGAAACTCCTGGGGGTTGGGAATCTTTATGACCCTGAAAATATCGAAACCTTGCACCATGTGAATCAGGCGCTGAAGGCCCATACTCTTTTTAAGAGGGATGTCGATTATGTGGTGAAGGATGACGAAGTCATCATTGTCGATGAATTTACAGGAAGACTGATGCCAGGCCGACGCTGGAGTGACGGGCTTCATCAGGCGGTCGAGGCGAAAGAGAAGGTCAAAATCGAAAGCGAAAACCAGACTCTCGCGACGATCACTTTTCAAAATTATTTTCGGATGTACAAAAAACTCGCCGGAATGACCGGCACCGCCGATACCGAGGCGGCAGAGTTTGCCAAGATTTACAACCTGGATGTTGTGGTCGCCCCAACGCACCGGCCGATGGTCCGTCTCGATGGCGCCGATCTCATTTATAAGACGGAAGGGGAAAAATTTCATTGTGTGACTGAGGAAATTTTTGGGCGTCACGAAAAGGGGCAACCGATTCTTGTCGGGACCGTCTCGATTGAAAAGTCGGAACGGTTGTCGTTGTTTCTCAAACGACGGGGTATTGCCCACCATGTTCTAAATGCCAAGCAGCATGAACGAGAGGCCGAGATTATTGCCCAGGCGGGGCGTTACGGCGCCGTGACTATCTCGACTAACATGGCCGGTCGCGGGACTGATATCCTCCTCGGGGGGAATCCAGAATTTCTGGCCCGATCCAAGCTCGGCTTGGCGCCAGGAAAGTCTGTTGATGAGGTCAGTGAAGAGTACGAAAAAGTTTTAAACGAGTTTCGAAAGAGTTCTGAAACCGAGAAGCAAAAGGTTATCGGCGCGGGAGGGCTTCATATTATCGGCACCGAACGTCATGAGGCCCGTCGGATCGATAACCAGCTTCGTGGTCGTTCAGGACGCCAGGGGGATCCCGGATCGAGCCGGTTTTATCTTTCGTTGGAAGACGACCTGCTTCGGATCTTCGGTTCCGATCGGATCAAGGGGATGATGGAAAAGCTCGGTATGGAAGAGAACGAGCCGATCGAACACCCCTGGATCACCAAGGCGATCGAAAATGCCCAAAAGAGAGTTGAGGGGCATAATTTCGAAATCCGAAAAAATTTGATCGAATATGACGATGTCATGAACCAGCAACGGACGGTGGTCTACAAACTCCGTCGTGAAATTTTAGAGGGGGTCACGATCCGAGACAAGGTCCTCGACATGGTCGACCGGCTGGCAGTGGCCATTTCATCAGAATTTATCCCTGACAAGGCGCGACGGGAGGATCTGGATCTTAAGGCGTTGGAAGAGAAGGTCTTCAAACAGTTTGATATCCGGCTCGGTTTGTCGGAATTGCCGATCGCCGAATTCAGTACCGATGCTGTGGGGCAAGTGGTCTTCAACAAGGCGGTGGCGACCTTTGAAGAAAAAGAGAAGAGGTATACGCCAGAGATTATGCGCCAGGCCGAGAAGCTGATCCTTCTTTCAACACTCGATGCCCTCTGGAAAGACCATCTCTTGAGCATGGATCACTTGCGCGAAGGGATCGGGCTGCGTGGTTATGGCCAGAAGGACCCGCTTCTTGAATACAAGCGGGAAGGGTTTCTGATGTTTCAGGCGATGCTTGATGAATTTACCGGTGATGTGGTGGAAAAGGTTTTTCGGGTCCAGATCGCGGACGAAAAAAAGCTGGAGATGCCCCGAAGCCAGCCAAGACAAGTGGTGATGGGGCGTGGGCCAATGCCTGTCGACACCTCTATTTCCTCTCACCCCCTCCCTCGAGGGGAGGGGACTAAGGGGAGGGCGATCCCGGAACAGATGCCCCGCCAAGGCCCCAAAGTGGGCCGCAATGACCCCTGCCCGTGCGGAGCGGAGCAACCAGACGGAAGACCGAAGAAATATAAGCATTGTCATGGCCGCTAGGTTTCTTTAGCAAGAAAGACGTAGCGGAGTCCCCGAAGCGATAGCGAAGGGGACGGTAGTGGCAAGAAGTACAAGAAGTGCTGCGGGTCGTAAAACTTAAGTCAATTCCCTCATTTCAAGCGCAACTTTCCCTAGGCCTTGCCGATAAATAGGTTCGGAAGGGTTTAGGATTATGCCGATTCAATTAACGCTGACGCCGATCAAGGGGTACGGGCTTTATTGTGTCAACAAGGATGACTGTAACGTCCTTCGCTACGACCCGAGTGGCAAAATCGTTTTTTCTCGTGCCCCTGGCGCGAATTTCTTTAAGGATCTGACTCTTTATACGGCTTTTTCCTATCATACTTCTATCCCCGGCCCAACATCACGGAGTGGCACCACTGTTTTTGGGAGTAATGCCGAATTGCCTCGAGCTTCAGGCCGTTTGCAATACGAACGAACCATTGATCCTGCGACTGGTCGGATCCGGGCCTACGATGGTGAGTTATCCATCGCCTCGACACTAGTCACTTCGGATCATTTTATTTTGGCTGGGACAGTGGGACGGTTTCAGATCCCCCCCCTCCCTTCAACCAACTATCTGTTACCCCCTTTCCCCTTCACTGTGATTTCCAACGCGATGGATCAAGGGACCGGCCTTGGACCGAGTGCCCAGGCGGACGTTTCTATAATCCCCGTGCCGGGAAAGTTGACTCTGAAAGGGACCGCCGCTCAGAACACGCACGACCTTTTTGGTAATGTGACAACGTACAGTGGGGCTGTTGAGTTCAAACCAGTTGCTGAGGTGACGCTGACCACCGCGGCCGGTTGCCAAAAGAAAGACAATCCGGATGACCCCAATCGAGATAAATATTTTGCGGCCCAGGGGAATGCCGAGACCTGTCCTTCTTATGCCCTTCAGTTTCTCTACAGGAAAGATCTTTTGACCCTTAGTGCCACAGGGGCCTATGCCGTTGCCAGAACCAATCGCCATTACTACGCGGATGAGTTGACGGGGGAAGTTGACCCCTCTCTCCCAAGACCTCCAACCCCTACCCTACAAGATAGAGAACGGATTGGGGATGCTGTGACGACACGCACACAAAAAGCCTTTGGTGCCGCCTTGGTCTACGACCGATTCCGGCTCGCCTACTTTCATCAGGACACAAGTTCTGAGGATAGGGTCGTCACCCGTAATGCCGCAACGGGTGAAACCGATGCGGTGAGCGATTCTGTTGGCCGTACGAAACAACATGTTGTTGAATCAGGTCTTACTGTGTTTAGGACCGACCCCGGAGGTGCTTGGAAGGGCTCTGTTTTGGAACTGATTGGTGCCTGGGGTCATCAGAAAGCGGAGAGGCCGGGTGGTTTTCCAGAAGGGACTCCACTCGACAAGATGGAGAGAGAGGTCTATTACGGCGGGGCTAAATTGACGGTAACGTTTAATACGGCGTTATAACGATGAAGAAAATTTTACTGACATCTCTGGGGTTTTTACTTTTTATCTCCTGCGGGCTTGATGACGGTCCACCGATAGAAGAGGTCCCTGCAGAACTTCGTATCTCGTCCTTTGACCTGAACAAAATAGAAGTGACGGCAGGGGATGACGTCAAGGCCTCCTGGAAAATTCAAGGGGCTGACAAGATTTCTCTGGTCATTGAACCGGACGGCGAGCTGAAACAAGAACTACCGATCACCGATCCGTTGAGCGAACTGACCCGGCCGGTTTTAAAAGATACCGTCTTTCGTCTGGTCGCGACACAAGGACCTCGCAAGATAGAAAAAATTCAAAGTGTCGCCGTGCTCCCGGCCGAGGCCTCTCAAGGGGGGGATCCTTCGATCCTGATTGATTTCAATGCCTCGGAAAAATGCCTTCGATCGGGGCAAACGACAAAACTGAGCTGGCAGGTGCAAAATGCCGACAGCCTTGAGTTTGACCCTGTCTCTCTGATGATTGCCCCCAATGCCTTTAGGGGGGAAAAAGTAGTCCCTCTGCAGGTCAATACAACCTTCAAGCTAACGGCCCGAAAAGGGGCCAATGCCTCCGCATTCAAATCGGTCGTCGTGAGGGTGGACCCGATCCGGTACACCACAACTCTTACCGAAAAGATTGTTCGAGACCATAGTGACGTGGCTATTGACCCACAAGATCCGGAACATTTTTATCTGGCGACCACAACTAACCTTTATGAATGGTTACGTGGAGTCCTGACCAATCTGGATGTTGTTCCTCGGGACGAGTTTAAGGCGGTCGCGATCAACCAAACAGACCCAGATTTGGTTTATGCGGCCCACCACGAAATGGTCCGTCGCTCACCAGATGGAGGACAGACTTGGCCGTCGGTCATTCCGGTCATTGATTTGGGCCGACCTCAAAATATTGCCTCGATTGCTGCTCGCGATCACGACCTCATTATTGCTGGGAATAGTGGCATCTTCCACCACGACTCGACTAGCCGGGAAAACCCGACCATTGATCTAGTGAGCCAGATTGCAGGCCTT
>JAUSKE010000034.1 GCA_030649435.1 Deltaproteobacteria bacterium | reverse complement strand
GAAGAGGCGAGAGCCTCTCTGGTCGCTTGGCATCATATTACCGATCCGAAGTTGGTGGAGATCGGCGCATTCACCAAAGAAGAACAGAAAGATATTGTGGAGGCGATGTATCTTCTGGAATTGCAGGGCCAAATGATCCAGCTGCGCAATGCCAAAGGGGAAGATGTTTTGAGAGAGGCGCATGATCGGGCCGACCAGCTTATTTTTGAATATTTAAGGGAGAACACCCAAGGATTCGAAGTGGTCGAAACGGGAGGGAATTATTATGTCAAAATTCTCGATATCGATGCCCTCCATCGCGGATCGGGCGCATTGCTGAAAATTGTTCACGAGGCCAAGGCGACAGGCGATACTAAAACGGTGGATGCCATGATGGAAAAATATGGGAACCGCTTTAATAAAAAATGGCGCAATAATATCGTGGCCCGCGCCAAAAAGGCCGGCCTTCCCGAACTGGTGGCAATGACCTTTCCCAAAATGGTGCCGGTGATCAAAAACGGCAAAGTGGTCAATGTGACGCTGGACAATACGGAAAGCTTCGCCGCCCAGCATTTGCGCTTCGGAAAAATTTCCAAAACAACAAAAATAGACGAAGAATATCAATAACCAATATGGCCCATTTCAACACCAAAGCGATTCATGCAGGGCAGATTCCGGATAAAGAGACCGGTGCGGTGATTCCTCCTATTTATCAGACCTCTACTTTTGCGCAGGAAGCGCCGAATGAGCCCTTCGGCTCAGCTCAGGGCAGGCACAATGGTTTTGACTATACCCGGGCCGACAATCCCAATTATCGGAATCTGGAAGAGGCGATTGCGGCGCTGGAACAAGGAAAATTTGCCACCGTTTTTTCGTCCGGTGTCGGCGCGTCACTCGGCGTGCTGAGCTCTCTCAAGGCAGGGGATCATATCGTCGCGGGGCAGGATCTTTATGGTGGCACTTATCGTCTGTTTACACAGTGGGGAGAAAAATTCGGTCTCTCCTTCACTTTTTTTGATGCGACCGATCCCAAAAATCTTGAAAAATCTGTCCGACCGGAGAGCCGTCTCGTCTGGCTTGAAACGCCAACCAATCCCCTCCTCCGGCTGACCGATATCCAGGCGATGACAACCATCGCTAAATCTAAAAAGTTGCTGGTGGTGGTCGACAACACCTTTGCGACCCCCTTTTGCCAGAGACCGCTCGATTCTGGAGTGGATCTGGTCCTTCACAGCACGACGAAGTACATTGGAGGACATTCCGATGTGATCGGTGGGGCTGTCATCACCCGTGAAAAAGATTTGAAAGAAAAACTGGATTTCGCCCGGAAGGCACTCGGCGTGAACCCCTCCCCCTTCGACTGCTGGCTGATGCAACGAGGGGTCAAAACATTGGGGCTCCGGATGGAACGGCATCTCGTAAACGCCCTTACAGTGGCCAATTTTTTGGAAAAGCATCCTAAGGTCAAAAAGGTCCATTACCCGGGCCTCGAGAGCCATCCGCAACATTCCCTCGCTAGACGGCAGATGACGGGCTTTGGCGGTGTCGTCTCGGCAGAGTTTCAGTTTTCAATTGAGAAAACGAAAAAACTGATCAGCTCATTTGGCCTCTTCCGACTGGCCGAAAGTCTGGGGGGAGTCGAATCGCTCGTCTCTCACCCGGCAACGATGACCCATGCCTCGATCCCGGCAGCAGAGCGGGCTAGGGCAGGACTCAGCGACTCCCTTGTCCGCTTTTCCGTGGGGATCGAAGACTCGGAAGACCTTCTGGCGGATCTCGAAGAAGCCCTCTCCCACTTTTAACGCGGCGGAAAAGGGATATCCAAGACAGGGAATTTTTCCCAGCCTTTGTAATCAAAGTGCCACCATTCAGTTGGAAAGATCGCGAAGCCTTCGGTAACCATCGCCTTCTGTAAAATTTCCCGATGTCGGATCACCTCTGGCGGTAGATCATTGTAGGTGGCTGAGGCCTTCGGCGTAAAATCATCGTACGGCGTCGGCATCGAAACCTCTTTCCCTTGAAGATCGGTCAATGTGAGATCAACCGCCATCCCCCGGTTGTGACGCGACCCATTTGTGGGATCGGCGATGTATCTCTCATCCGGCTTAACCTTCCAAAAAATTTTCTGAACGGCAAGTGGGCGGTAGGCATCGTAGATTTTTAGGCGATACCCTTGTTGCTGAAGCACCTTGTGGGCCCGCACTAGCGCCTCAGCTGCCGGTCTTTGCAAAAAAGCCCTCGGCTCAGTATAAACCTTTCTTCCGGTAAAATTGTTGGTGGTCGCGTAACGAATATCGAGCCAGATCGTTGGGTCCAGGCTGACAAGTTCAATCATTGATTACTCCCCAGATGAAAGAGGAAGGGTTCGGTTCAGGCGGGTCAGTGTGATGCCGAGCGAAAGGTCCTCGGCAAAGGCGTTCCGGATGTAGCGGATTGTCCGACGGATCCCCCCCAAGGCCTTGATGTCGTCATCGGAATCAAGCGCAATAAATGTTGAGTCGAGGCGGGTTGAAATCAAAAGGTTCAGTTGGTGCAAGAGGCGCTCCATTTTGAGCTGCTCCTCTGTTTTTAAAACCCGTAATCGGCGCGGGAGAAAATCGTTCTCTTTCTGCCCCTGCCGGTAGGCGACGGCCAATGTCTCTTTCAAACACCAGAGACGGTTACCCGAACTCTTCAAATGAGACTGGAGGAGACGTAGTTCGGCAAAGACGTCGCTAAAGGAGCTCATTACTTGTTCTCCGCCGCCCGTTTGTCCTGATACTGTTTCATTAAAACCTCCTGCACATTTCGCGGAACCGGGGCGTATTTCAAAAACTCCATCTGAAATTCCCCTTTTCCCTGTGTGCTGCTGCGCAGATCGGTCGAATAACCAAACATCTCTGAGAGAGGCACCTCGGCATCGGCCTGCACATACTTGTTCACCGTCGCCGTCCCGAGGATCATGCCACGCCGCTGGTTGATCTGGCCAACCACCGCCCCCTGGAATTCTTCCGGCGCCTGGGTCTGCAGCCTCATGATCGGTTCCAGAATAATCGGCTTGCACTGGTGATAAAATTCGCGCACCGCCGTCATCGCGCAAAGCTTAAACGCCATGTCGGAGGAATCGACATCGTGATAAGCCCCGTCGTTGATGACAACCCGAATGCCAACAACAGGGGCACCGATTAAAAGTCCCTTCTTGAGTTGCTCCTGAAACCCCTTGTCGCAAGAGGGGATAAACTCGCGCGGGATCTTGCCACCGGCAATCTCATCGACAAATTCGTAAGTCTCCACCGCATCAGCCGGGAGCGGCTCAAAGTAACCGCAGATTTTGGCATATTGTCCCGCACCACCGGTTTGCTTCTTGTGTTGGTACATGAACTCGGTCTTTTGGTTGATCGTCTCGCGGAAAGCAACCTGAGGCTTACCGGCGATCACCTCACAGGCATACTCACGCTTCATCCGCTCGATATAAATTTCCAGGTGGAGTTCCCCCATCCCAGAAATAATCGTCTGGGCACTCTCTTCATCCCGATGCACACGGAACGTCGGGTCTTCTTTCGAAAACCGATTTAAAGCCTTTGAAAAATTTGCTTGAGCCATCTTGTCCTTCGGGGCGACAGCCAAGGAGATAACGGCGTTCGGCACATGCATCGAGGTCATCGTATACCGGATGGAGCCGTCGGTGAAGGTATCCCCCGAGGCGCACTCAACCCCAAACATCGCCACAATGTCGCCACCCACTGCGGAATCAATCTCATTCATCTCATCGGCATGCATCCGGACAAGACGCGGGATCTTTACCTTTCGCTCGTTCACCGAGTTGACGATAAAATCCCCCTTCGAAACTTTGCCCTGATAGATCCGCATGTAGGTCAACTGGCCGAACCGTCCGTCTTCGAGCTTGAACGCAAGACCGACAAACGGTTTTTCCGGACTTGAGTCTAAAACAACCTTCGCCTCGTTATTTCGTTGATCGTGGGCCTCGTTCTCAACCTCGCCTGGGTTCGGCAGGTAATACCCCACCGCGTCGAGAAGGAGTTGAACCCCCTTATTCTTGTAGGCGGAACCCATCATCACCGGAATAAACTTGAGGCTGAGCGTCGCCTTGCGGACCGCCTTGCGGAGGATCTCAACCGAGACATCTTTATCTTCCAGATAAAGATGGAGCACCTCATCATCAAAATCTCCCGTAGCAGCAACCAGCTCATGGCGCAATTCCTTTGCGCGCTCAAGAAGCTCGGCCGGAATTTCTTCGACCCGGATCTTTTCGCCGTTGTCACCGTCATAGTAGTTCGCCTTCATCTCCACGAGATCAATGACCCCTTTGAACTTGTCTTCGGCCCCGATCGGCATCGAAATCAAATGGGCATTGTGCCCCAGCTTGTCACGAAGTTGGTTCATGCAACGAATCGGATCAGCACCGGCCCGGTCCATCTTGTTGACAAAAGCGATACGGGGGACATGATAACGGGTCATCTGACGGTCAACGGTGATCGACTGGCTCTGAACACCGGAGACGGCACAGAGCACCAGGACGGCACCATCCAAAACACGAAGCGCCCGCTCCACCTCGATCGTAAAATCGACGTGGCCGGGGGTATCAATGATATTAATGATACTATTCTTCCACTCACAATAGGTTGCCGCCGACTGGATCGTGATCCCCTTCTCCCTCTCCAAATCCATGAAGTCCATCGTTGCGCCAACACCTGATTTGCCGCGAACCTCTTCAATCTTGTGGATCTTCTTGGTGTAAAAAAGGATTCGTTCGGTCAGTGTTGTTTTGCCCGAATCAATGTGTGCCGAAATCCCAATATTACGAACTTTTTCAAGGACAGCCATGGCTTCTTTCTCCTTCAGTTGTTCAATTAAAAAGGCTGGTCCTTCTAGCCCGGATTTGACTTAAAGTCTAGTATCTTTTGAGGCTATGGAGTGACCGTGACGGTCACCGTTTGCGGGGCTGTAGTGCCCCCTAAACCGGTCACGGTGAGATCATAGGTGGTGTCTCGATCCGGTCGGTCGGTCTCAAACCCTTCCAGATCCATGGAGTCAGCGATAACAACCCGTCCGTCAGTGGTCTGGATATGAATATGAACCTCATCCCCTTCCGTCACACTGATCCGCCAGTCCAGCTGAACCAAGTCACCGGTACGAATCGTCACCTGAGAGGCATTATTGATGGTAAAAGAGTCAATCGTCGGGAGTGGGTAAGGGTTGACGATCAGCGGGACCTGCCGTGTCGTTTCTTGGCCAAGGGGATTAATCGCTTTGAGGGTAAAGAAGTAAGGACCGGTCTCACGAATTGGGCGACTCTCCCCCTGACCACTCAGTGCGAGCGGAGAATCTCCTTGAATCGCGTTCGCCAGTACTGGCGGAGGGGTCCCATCATTATCAGCCGAGATGGTGACTCCGGCCGCATCGGTCGTTTCCCAACAGAGGGTCACCGTTTGGTTTTGAAAGACCTGCGGGGCCGGACTCCCCGCCAACCAAGGTTGGCAGGTGCCGCTACTGTCGACGAAACCAAAACTTTGAATGCGGGCCGGCGGTGGCTCAAGCGCCACGAACTGTCCCACAATCTCGGAAGTGAAACTCGCGGTTAAGCTCGCCCAAACGACATAAAAACGGTTTTGTTGCGACCCGGCTGGGCCGGCCCCGCCCGCAGCATAGGTAACGGCCGGATCAAAGTGAAGAGCGAGAGGGTCGCCCGGATCAGAGATAAAAAATGGAACAAACGGCACGACGGTCGGGGTCTCGAGATTGCCCAAAATACGATGACTCTGATCAAACGGGACCAAATGACGTCTCTCTCCTCCGGCGGGGCCGGTCAAATTATCACTAAAGGCCAAACGGGGGACACTATTTTTTAAAGTCTCACCATCATCGATAATCCGTCCGGCAAAAATAGAATCTGCCTCGTCACCGTTGGCAGCCAATTCGGTCTGGGCAAGACCAATCAGGTCTTGATCCTCGGACCGATAAACAAGAAGATAGGGAAATTGAAAGCCTGAATGAGAGACCGTATCGTGAACACGGGCAAGGTCCCCCGTGAGGAGCGCCTCACGGAGTTGGTCGGCCTGCGTGGGGTCATCCGGATCAGCGGCAACCACTGTTCCAACGGTTGTTGGCAAAGGGATAGTACCGGTCCCACCGGCGGCATGAAAACTCAAGTCACTCTCGGAGACACCCAGACTGACCGTTCGGAGCGTACGGGTTGCGGGACTGTTGATATCAATCGTCTCGAAAGTCAGCAGGAATTGATACGGGTCATTCCGTTCCAGTTCGAGCCGAGGGGCCAAGAGCGGAAAAAAGTTGGTCTTGTGTGCCGAGAGTGGATCCCTAAAAACATAGGGGGTGATGAGCGGGAACATCTCACTCCTCGGCCTAACCCGAAGTGGTCTCACCTG
>JAUSKE010000032.1 GCA_030649435.1 Deltaproteobacteria bacterium | reverse complement strand
ATATCCCATGAAGCGATGATACAAATGGTCGAGATGAGGGCGGTCAAGAGCACCATCGAGATGGAGATACCGTCGACCCCCATGTAGTATTGGATATTAAAGGTAGAGACCCAGCTGTATGGCCCCTCCACAAACTGAAAGGCGGCCTGTGTTCGGTCGAAGAGGTAAAAAAGTTTAGCCGCTAGAAAAAGTGGGGGGAGCGTCGCAACAAGCGCCGTCCAGCGGGCCCAATTCGGTTTATCCTTCGGCAGGAGCGGGATCAAAAGTGCCCCTAGCACCGGGAAAAAAGTCATTAATGAGAGAACGTGCGCCATGAGACCCTCCGAGGGGTGAATCACCCCTACAAAAATTTATAAAGTATCGCAACCACCAACCCGCCAACAGCAACGTAAAGATAATTCTGGATCCGACCGGTTTGAATCTTTCTCAAGTTCCGGCCTGAGGCCAACGTCGCTTCGGCAACTAAATTAACCAAGCCATCGACCAAGTATTTATCCAAAAAGCCTGAAATCCAGGAAAAAATCCGCACAACAAGACCGGAGGCATTGACCAAACCATCGATCACCTTCTGGTCAAAAAGATTCATCCCCTGATTCAATCGAAGCAGATTTTTCACAAAAATGGCATCGTAGATCTCATCCACATAATATTTGTTCACGACCACCTGATAGAGCGGCCGGATCCGGGCAACAATTTTTTCAGGGATGTCTCGCCGTGTCGTGTAAAAGAGATAACCGATGTACGACCCGCCGACGGCAACGGCCAGCGAGAAGAACATCAACAGGTACTCGGCGATAGGGACACCCAATTCTCCCCCCTCTTCGACGCCATGGTGAAAGAGTGGAGAGAGCCACCCTTCAATCAGGTTCGAGTGGTGGAGCCCAAAAAGTCGGCCGAGTGATTCCGGAAAACCCAAGAAGCCACCGACGATCGATAATCCTGCCAAGATCATCAGGGGGATCGTCATCGAAGCGGGCGATTCGTGCGGGTGATGAGGCTTCTCCCCTCCAGTTTCTTCGTGGAGATTGCCAAGGAAGGTCATGCCGATCAGACGGAACATATAAATGGCAGTTCCCAGTGCGGCCACAACACCTAAAATCCACTGAAAATAATACCCTGCCGAGAAGGTCTTCCAGAGGATCTCATCCTTCGAAAAGAATCCGGCGAACGGAAAGATACCGGCGATCGCAAGTGTCGCGAGGATAAAGGTCAAAAAAGTTTTGGGCATATACTTCTTCAATCCCCCCATCTTGCGCATATCCTGTTCGCCACTCATCCCATGGATGACCGAACCGGAGCCCAAGAAGAGACAGGCCTTGAAGAAGGCGTGCGTGACAAGGTGGAAAATTCCGGCGGTGTAGGCCATCACCCCCATCGCGCCGAACATGAAACCAAGTTGGGAGACGGTGGAGTAGGCCAAAACTTTTTTGATGTCGTTCTGGGCAAAGCCAATCGTCGCCGCAAAGAGGGCGGTCGAAAAACCGACGGTGGTGATGACTGTTTGCGCCACCGGAGAAAGTGAAAAGAGAAAGTTGAGTCGGGCGATCATATAAACACCGGCGGTCACCATCGTCGCGGCATGGATCAGTGCGGAAACCGGTGTTGGTCCGGCCATCGCGTCTGGCAACCAGACGTAGAGCGGGATCTGCGCCGACTTACCGGTCGCCCCGACGAAGAGAAAGAGACAAACGAGTGTGACAACCGCAACCCCTCCCCAGGCATGACCGACCAGGAGCGGCGCCTGTTCCCGAATCTCAGTGAAAGTCACCGTCGGGTGCCCTAATTGAAAGAGGGTCCAGAAGAGGAGGAGGACACCGATCAAGAAACCCCAATCTCCGATCCGGTTGACGACAAACGCCTTCATCCCTGCGGCGGCGTTCGGTTTGTGTTCGTACCAGAAACCGATCAGCAGGTAAGAGCAGAGACCGACCCCTTCCCAACCGATGAACATCATGAAGAGGTTTGATCCCATCACAAGGAGCAGCATCGCGAAGCAGAAGAGGTTCAGGTAGGCGAAGAATCGGGGATAATCTTTGTCATGCGCCATGTAACCGGTGGCATAGATATGGATGACCGAACCAACGCCGGAAATAACCAACATCATGGTGAGGGAAAGTGGGTCGATCAAGAACGCCACATCGGCATGAACAGCACCCAGATAGATCCAGGGCCAGAGGGTGAGCGTCATCTCCCGCGCCTCGGGTGGGAGCCCGACAAAATGGAAAAAGGCGCCGAGTGTGATCAAAAAGGAAATGCCAATCGAACCGCAGGCGACCGCATGCACAAACGAACGGGCCGGTCGCCAGCCGCGAAAGCTGACAAAGCCGTTGATCGCCGCACCGATCAGCGGCAGTAACGGAACGAGGGGGATGACACCAATGAATTTATCAAACATCTAATTTTTTCCTCTACCCTTTCAAAAGTGTCGCCTTGGTCGTATCAATATCGTGATATTGCTGAAAAATCGCCACGACGATCGCCAACGCCACTACCGCTTCAGCGGCAGCCAGCACAATGATAAAAATGGCAAAAATGGAACCAGCCACATCGTTTCCATTAAAGTGGGCGAAGGCGACAAAGTTCACCGCGGCGGCGTTCAGAATGAGCTCCACACCGATCAACAAGCCAACGGCGCTCTTTCGTGTCACGACGTTGTAGAGCCCCAGGCAAAAAACGAGTGCCGTTACCATCAAGTAATGATTGATTGTTGGCATCAGCGAACCTCCCTTCGCACCAAGACCACCGCTCCCAAAAGGGCGGCCAGCAAGGCGATGGAGATCACCTCAAAAGGAAGGAGGTAGCTCGAGAGTAGCGCATTCCCGATGGGAGTGACCATCGAAGCAAATTTTTCCTCATCTTGCACGACCCAGTCGGTGCCAGAGAGGATCCCGACGAGAAAGAGAAATAGCACAAAGGTTAGAACGGCACCGGCGATCCGATTGAGCGATGGGTTGCTCGTCGTCGCATCTTCAATTTTATTCGTCAGCATAATCGCGAAGAGGATTAGGACAAGCACACCGCCAACATAGATCAACACTTGAGTCACTGCGACAAAATCGGAAGAGAGAAAGAGGTAAAACCCGGCGGCTCCAAAAAAGGTGCCGAGCAGGGCGAAACCGGAATAGACGATGCTCCGGGAGAAGCTGACGATCAGCGCGCTGCCAACGGTCAGAAGGGCAAAAAATCCAAATAGCGGGAGGGCGATCACTCAGAAACCTCTTTTTCCTTCTTCGGGGCCTTGTACGGAACAATCGTCGTTCCCTCGGGAACAAAACGGAAGATCAGTTCGTCCAACGACTCGGTTGCCTTCTCGAACTCACGGGTAAAATGGATCGCTCCAGTTGGGCAAGGTTCGGTGCAGAGGCCACAGTACATGCACTTCGCCATATCGATATCAAACTTGGTCAGGACTCTTTGTGCGGGTGAAGCACCCTGCGTCGCCTCAACTTTTTCCGTTTCGATCAGGATGCAGTCGATCGGGCAATCGGTCATGCAGGCGAGGCAGGCGGTGCAGATCTCCATGTCGACTTTCAGAAAACCGCGGAACCGTTCCGGCAGGGTTTCCTTCATTGGCTTCGGGATCCGGTCGGGGTACTGGATCGTGATCGGCTTCCGAAAGAGATGCGAGAAGGTAATCGTCATCCCCTCGAAGATCGAAGTAATCGCCCCACTCACATTGTTAAAATATCTTTTCATCAATTTT
>JAUSKE010000008.1 GCA_030649435.1 Deltaproteobacteria bacterium | reverse complement strand
ATATCTTTTCATCAATTTTAGACGAACGGGTTAAAGTCTAGCGCCACATCGGCAAAGCGGGTCTGATAATAGACCCGGTAAAAAAAGTAAAGGATCGTCACCCCAACGAACGTGAGCAAAAGGTAGGTGACCCAGGGTAACCCTTGTGGGAAGAGGACCATCCAGACCGCCGTCCCCAACACACAGATAAAACCGATCGGGGTCAGGTATTTCCAGCAAAGGGTCATTAGTTGGTCGACCCGCACGCGCGGCAGGGTCCAACGGATCCAGATAATCACAAAAACGATCCCCAACGCT
Source organism: Deltaproteobacteria bacterium (assembly GCA_030649435.1). Classification (GTDB taxonomy): domain Bacteria; phylum UBA10199; class UBA10199; order JACPAL01; family JACOUP01; genus JAUSKE01. The sequence goes on along the minus strand of JAUSKE010000008.1, from coordinate 9,140 downwards.
TTGATGAAGAAGGTTAGAAACTCAAAGAGATGTGGCAAGAGCGGATTAATACCCATCGCCCAAGCCCGAAGTACTGCCGGGATCTGCCACCCCCCCATGAAAAGGGTTACCCCCACCGCGGCGATAATATAAAGGTTGGCCCACTCGGCGAAAAAGAAAAAGAGAAACCGCATGCCGGAGTATTCTGTGTTGTAGCCGGAGACCAATTCTGATTCCGCCTCTGGGATATCAAACGGTGTTCGGTTTCCTTCGGCGAGCGACGAAACGAAGAGGACAAAAAAGGCAACCATCGCAAATGGGTTGTTAAAGAGGAACCAATGAACCGGCGAGGCCCCTTGTGCCTTGATGATCTCCTGCATCGAGAGCGATCCAGCCAAGAGAACAATCGTTAAAATTCCCAAACCGGAAGGGATTTCGTATGAAACAATCTGCGCCGCGGCACGCATCCCCCCCAAGAGAGAATATTTATTGTTCGAGGCCCAACCGCTCATCAAGATGCCGACCACCACAAGCGAGGTAATTGCCAAGATGTAGAAAATCCCGACATTCAAGTCGGCAACAATCAGGGCACTTGAAAAAGGGATCGCGACAAAGGCGGCAAACATCCCCGCAAAGACAAAATAAGGGGCCATCCGGAAGAGCGGCTGATCCGCGAGCGTTGGGATCAGGTCTTCCTTTAGAATTGATTTGATCCCGTCCGCCAGCCATTGCAGAAAACCTTGGGGGCCGACACGGTTTGGACCGACACGGTCCATGATCCGTGCGGCGATCCGGCGCTCGACCCAGGAGGTGATCCCGGCAAACGGGGCGACAAAGGCAGAGAGAACGACGATGCCGACCAATACCTGCAGGCCGGCATAAACAACTTCAGTTGGGAGTGATTGCAGAAAGAGGTACTTCGCGATCAGTGTGTCAGCGAGCGATTGCATTAGCGATCGATCTCCGGCGCCACAATATCGAGACTGGCGATCAAGGCGATCAGGTCGGCAATCATCAACCCATGGGATACTTTTTCAATGATACTCATCGCGGTAAAGGAACTTGTGCGGAATTTTAAACGGTACGGCTTGTCCGAACCATCCGAGACAAGGTAAACACCCAGATCGCCGCGGGTGCTCTCAACGCGGGTGTAGACCTCTCCTTTCGGCGGTCGAATCTTCTTCGGGGTTTTCACCATATGATCCCCGGCTGGCATCTTCTCAAAGCACTGTCGGACAATCTTGCAAGCCTCGGTAATTTCTTTGACCCGAACAATATAACGATCATAACAATCCCCCAGAACCCCTGCCTCCCCGCAGCCAACCGGGACTTCGAAATCGAGTTCCGGGTAAACGGAATACGGTTCATCGCGACGAAGATCCCACTTCACCCCGGAGCCGCGCAGGTTTGGCCCAACCAAGTTGTAATCGATCGCCTCTTCACGGCTAATCACTCCAACACCGCCCAATCGTTTGAGAAAAATCTTGTTGTCGGTCACGAGGCGGTTGAATTCATTCAGCGCTCGCTCGACACGATCCAAGACTGGAAGCGTCTTTTGCACAAAACCATCCGGCAGGTCGTAGATGACGCCACCAATTCGGGCGTAGTTGTAGGTGAGTCGCTGGCCGCAGAGCTCTTCCATCAGGGTATTGATCGCCTCCCGCTCCCGAAGCGTGTGCAAGAAAGGGGTGTACGCGCCGACGTCCATCGCAAGCGACCCGACCGCGAGGAGGTGAGAGATGATCCGGTTCAATTCCTGCGCGATCACCCGGAGGTATTCGGCCCGCTTGGTCGGCTGGATCCCGGTCAGCTTTTCAACCGCCATGGCGTAGGCGACATTGCAATTCATCGCCGCGAGGTAGTCGACCCGGTCGGTCCAGGGCATGAAACCATTGTAGGTCATCGCCTCGGAAATTTTTTCGATGGAACGGTGGAGGTAACCAACATCCGGGATCGCCCGATCCATCACCTCACCATCCGACTTGACGATAAAGCGAATAACACCGTGGGTACTCGGGTGCTGCGGCCCCATGTTCAAGGTCATCTCTTGTGTTTTAAATTCAGTCATAAATTTATTGCAGCAACTTCGGCCGTGTCGTCGTGATGCCGTGATAATCTTCTTCTTCCTTATAATCTTTTCGGAGCGGGTAACCGACCCAGTCATCCGGCAGCATGATCCGGCGAAGGTCACTGTGCCCCTCGAAGATGATCCCAAAGAGGTCAAAGACCTCCCTCTCCAACCAGTTCGCCACCTTCCAGATCGATTCGACCGTCGGCACTGTCGGGTGAAGCACCGTTGGGTTATCGACCGGAAGTTTGACCTTCAGCTCGAGATGTTGGCGGTGACGGTACGAAAAGAGGTGGTAGACAACCTCGAGACGATCTTTCCAATCGACCGCCGTCAGATTCGAGAGACAATCAAAAAAGAAAAGATCAGAGACCTTGAGGAGCCGGCAGATTTCGATAAGTTTATCGGCCGGAACGATGATATGTGAATCCCCCGCCACTTCTCCTGCAGCCGCCGGCAGCTTGGCCACCACGAGTTCTAGCGGGACCGTTGAAAATTGCTTCTGCAATTCTTTAAAAATTTCTTCGAGTGTCATTTGTTTTAGGCAGCCACCTGTTGTGTGCTGCGAACGAGAAATTTCTCTCGTTTAATTTTTTCCTGAAGTTTAATAAGCCCTTCGGTCAACGCCTCAGGCCGTGGCGGGCAACCGGGGATGTAAATATCAACCGGGATAATCTTATCGACCCCCTTCACCACCGAATAGGCCGGCTGGAAGAGGCCACCGCAGTTGGCGCAGCTCCCCATCGAGATCACATATTTTGGTTCCGGCATCTGCTCGTAGAGGAGTTTCGTCCGGAGCGCCATCTTGTAAGTTAATGTCCCGGCGATGATGATCAGGTCCGACTGCCGCGGTGTCGAACGAAAGACCGAACCAAACCGCTCCATGTCGCTCTGCGGGCCACCGGTCTGCATCAATTCGATCGCACAACAGGCAAGACCAAAGAGAAGATACCAGAGCGATGAAGCGCGGCTCCAGTTCAAGACCTGATCGACCTTGGTGGTGATGATGTTAGATGGCAACTGATTTTTAAGAGTCATCATTAGTTATTTCCCCTGATTACCCAGTTTTTTGACCCATTCCAGATCCCCTTTGATCCAGACGTAAGCCAAACCGAAGAGAAGGATTAAGGCGAAAACCAATATTTCAGCAAGCGCGATCATCCCTCGTCCCTCGGCGACCCACTGTTTAAAGACAACACCGATCGGGAACATAAAGGCGATTTCGACATCAAAAATGATAAAGAGGAGGGCAATAATGTAAAAACGGATATTGAAATTGAGCCAGGCGCTCCCCACCGGCTCTTCGCCGCATTCGTAAGAGGTCCCTTTCATCGTCGATGGAACGGAGGGACGGATCAGCTGGCCAATGAAGAGGTTGATAAAGACAAAGCCGACCGCCAAAGCGATAAAGACCAGCACGTTGCCGAACTGAAATAACATCTTTGAATTCCTCGATTTTCTGCTTCGTTTTATACCGGCAAAAACAATTCTGTCAAGGGCCCCTAGGAAACAGTCGGGATGGTCTGTTTTCGCCCCTTGATCTCTAGGAAAAACAGGTGGCTTTCTTTGTCTTGTCTGATTTCTTGCGCCAGCTCCCAATAACTCTTCCGATTGAAACGGGCCACCAGGCTGCCGTTCCGAATCCGGCAATACAAAACATTCTTCTTCCCGACAAAAAGACTCTCCGCATCAAGCGGCTCTGAGACCTCGCCCGGAAAGAAAAGAAGGATCTCTTTGATTTTTTCTCGCTCTTTTTTTATCTCAATCTTCTGAACGACCATCGGGACATCAACCGCTTTAAAATAACAGGTCTCCCCCTGGCAGAGCGCGACGAAGCGGCCATCGTCAGTCGGCTTTAGGTTTTTAAAAAAGAGTTTCAAGACCGCCGGGTCATCAACCTCGGCCCCGTCGTGCCAGACGGTCCCTTCTTCATCGATAGTGTAATGATAGATGCGTTCGGTCATGATTTTGTAGGGGCGAACCTATGTGTTCGCCCTCAATATTGGGCAGACACACAGGTCTGCCCCTACATCAGGATACAACATTTTGTGGTATTCCCCTTAAAAATGCCTCGGCATTGCCGATGTTGATCGAAAACATCCTCTCATTGGATTGTCGTGTCAACCAGGCGATATGCGGGGATAAAAACAGGTTCTTTGCCTTGAGGAGCGGGTCTTTTGGATCCACCGGCTCACGGTCATAAACGTCAATCAGGGCGCCTCCTAATTTTCCTTGATTGAGGGCTCGGATGAGCGGTCCCTTCTGGACAATCGGTCCCCGTGCAAAATTGATCAGGACCCCCTCTCTCTTCATTAGTGCCAACTCACGAACGCCGATCATCCCGACTGTTTCTTGATTCAGCACGACATGGAGAGAAACAACATCGCTCTCTCGAAGTAATTTTGGGAAAGAACGATAGCAAACACCCCGTTTTTCCCAAACCGGTTTGCGGTGACGATTCCAATAGATCACCTTCATCCCAAAAACTTGCGCAATTTTGGCAACCCTCTGGCCAATTTGACCCAATCCAACTAGGCCGAGCGTCTTTCCCTCCAACTCCTCCCCCATAAAGGCCATCCGGTCCCACCGCCCTTCTTGAAGAGAACGTTCCGCCGGGATCGAACGACGAAGAAAGGTGATTAGTTGACCAAACAGAAACTCGGCAACCGTATGTGTGGAGTAGGAGGGGACGTTGGTCACAACAATTTTCTTTTGGCGGGCCGCCTCAAGATTGACCATATTAAAACCGGTCGCGATCACACCGATGTAGCGGAGATTAGGTGAAGAACGAATCACTTCTTTAGAGATCTGCGTCCATCCGAGCAAAATCGCCTCGGCCTGACCGATACGACGACGGATTTCTTCTGGCTTTTGGAGGATCTCCCTGTGGATCTGAACCTTATCGGCCAGTTTTTGAAGCCGCTCTCTTATCTTTGGGCTTGTCTCCGCCAATTCGCTGGCGGCATCCATCACAACAAGGGTCTTAAACTTTTTCATGTTCCCTTAATAATTTCAAAAACCCCGCGTCGGATCAACATTACCGCAATCGCCGCAAGCACAATCGCGGCAATCTTGGCAAATGCCTTCGCCCCCCCTTTGCCAAGGAGTTTTACCAACCACTCCGCCTGATAAAGAACAATCGCTTGAAGAGTAATGCAGATCGCAAACGAGAGGAGCGTGAGCGGCAAACCATAGAGGTTCACCAACAGCAAGGCCATCGTCAACAGCGCTGGCCCGGCGATGAGCGGCGTCCCGAGAGGGACAAAACCGGCGCCGGAAAGGACCCGGCCGACCTCTTCTTCACCAACTAAGATCTTGATCGAGAGGACCACGAGGAGCAATCCACCGCCAACCATAAAATCGGCGATCGTGATCCCCAACATCTTGAGGATCCAGTTGCCGATCAATATAAAGATGACGACAATCAGGCTCGCTGTGATGATCGAATGACGGATGACCTGCTTTTTCGCCGGTCGGTCGAGCGATTCGGTCAGCGAGATAAAAATCGGCACATTGTCGATGATCCCCATCGCGGCAAACATCGGGATAAAAATGAGGAGAAAACGGTGGAACAGTTCGGGCATCTTTTGAGGCTAGCCCCGGGCGAAATAGATTGTCAACAGACCAAGTTTACGGTTTTCAAATCTGGACCGTACTAATTTCTAAGCGGTTTACCGGTCATCAGCATCGCCTGCATTCGAGCTTGGGACTTTTCGGTACCAATAAGAGAGAGAAAGGCTTCTCTTTCAAGATCTAAAAGATGCTGTTCCGAAACGCGGGTAAGGTTTGCTTGGTCGCCGGCAGTCAGGATGTGGGCTAGTTTCGAGGCGACAAAGGCATCATGCTCGGTGATCAACCCCTGCAAACGAAAACCTTGAATGGCCGAAAGAACCGCCATTTCCCCACCACGCCCCGGCATTAAAATATCTTCGCGCGGTTTTCCAGATTGATAGTTCCTCGCCATCTCCAAAACATCCCCCTTGGCATCCGCAATCAACCGCTCACGCGAAAGCGAAATTCGGTCCTCTCGGGCCAGGTATCCCAGACTGACCGCCTCTTTTGCCGAGGTTGAAACCTTAGCGAAAGCGATCGTCTCAAACGCCTTTTGAATCTTCGGAAACGGCCCTCCGGCCGCGCCACGTTCGCACCTTAAAACCATTTCCTTACAACCACCCCCAGCGGGGATTAATCCAACACCGACTTCGACGAGCCCCATGTAAAGCTCCGCATGTGCCCGAACCCGCTGCGCGCCGAGCACCACCTCGCAACCACCGCCGAGCGTTATGCCAAACGGTGCGACCACCACCGGTTTTTGAGAATACTTCATCCGCATATTGACGTTCTGAAAATCACGCACCACCTTGTCGATCCCCGCCCAGTTTTTGCTCTGGGCCTCCATAAACATCAAAAGGAGATTTGCCCCGACCGAAAAATTGGTCGCCTCGTTAGTCACGACAAGCCCGACACCATTCTTTTCCACTGTATCCAGACCAAAATTGAGCATACTGATGATATCATCATCGATCGCATTCATCTTGGAATGAAACTCGACACAAAAAACCCCATCACCAATGTCGATGAGCGAGGCCGACATCCCCTGCTTGACCACTTTCTCCCGTTCTTTAAGGGAAGATAGAATAATTACCCCCGATTTTTCCTGGACCGGTTTGTAGCTTTGAGTTGCCGGATCAAAATAAAACTGCTTTCCCTTTTCTCGCTTGTAGAAGCGTCCCTCCCCTTTTTGCAAAAGTTGTTCGACAATTTTAGGAAGGATTATTTTTTCCTGCCGGATCCGTTCGGCAGTCTCACCGACCCCAAGGAGATCCCAAATCTCGAAAGGTCCAAGTTCCCAACCGAAGCCCCACTTCATCGCGTTATCGACATTCACAATATCATCCGCGATTTCAGGGACCCGGTTTGCGGCATAGACCAACATGTCGCGCGTTGAACTCCAGGCGAGCTCGCCGGCCCGGTCGCTAGCCGTAACGAGGGTTTTTAATTTTTCCGAAAGCGTCTCCAGATTTTTAATCGCACCGAGGGAATCGTAACGAACTTTTTCTTGAGGTCGGTATTCGAGCGTCTGCAGATCGAGGGCCAAGATCTCGGAAGGGCCCCCTTCTTTTTTGACTTTTTTGTAGAACCCCTGCCCGGTTTTGTCCCCCAGCCATTTTTTCTCCACCATCTTTTCAATCAGTGGCGGGGTTTTGAAAATCTCCCGCTTCTCGTCGTTCACGCAACTTTCATAGGTGTGCCGCGCGACATGGACGATCGTGTCGAGGCCGACCATGTCCGGTGTTCGAAACATCGCACTCTTCGGCCGCCCCATGGCACTGCCAAGAATCTTATCCACCTCTTCAACCTTATAGTTGTTTTTCAAAACCTCCTGCAGCGTGGCAAACCAGCTGTAGACACCGATTCTATTCGCAATAAAGTTCGGGGTATCTTTGGCAATCACAACCCCTTTTCCCAGAGAGTCTTCGAGAAAACAGTGGATGGTTCGTGTCACCTCCGGGTCTGTCTCCGGACCCGAAACCAATTCGACCAATTTCATATAGCGAACTGGGTTGAAGAAATGGGTAATGACAAAATTTTTCTTGAACTCTTTTTTCAACCCCTCTGTCATCGATTTCAAGGAAAGACCCGAGGTGTTAGAGCTAACGATGGTCCCGGTGCGAACAACCTTTTCGAGGCGGGTAAAAAGCTCCCGTTTGATCTCCAATTTTTCAACAACAACCTCGATGATCCAGTCACATTCGGCTAGTTTCGACCAATCATCCTCGAAATTACCAACGGTTATTTTTTTGAGATCCGATTTTGAATAAATAAGAGAAGGCTTTGAGACCGACAACAACTCGAGCCCCTTGAGGGCCAACTTATTACGGCTCTCACCAGCGGCGAGACCTTTTGGGACAATATCTAAAAGGAGGCAGGGGAACCCAGCACCGGCCAGGAGTCCCGCAATCCCGCTCCCCATCACACCGGAACCGAGGACCGCGACCTTTTTAATTTCGTTTGGCATGAATGAATTACATCCGTTCAATAACCGTTGCCGCCCCTTGGCCACCGCCGATGCACATTGTTTCGAGACCAATCGTTTTATTGTACGTCACAAGGTCATTGATCAATGTCGCCATGATCCGAGCCCCGGAACAACCGAGCGGGTGCCCCAAGGCGATGGCGCCACCATGCGGGTTCACCTTGGTCAGGTCCATATTCAGTTCTCGTAGAACGGCGAGCGACTGTGCCGCAAATGCCTCATTGATTTCGATGATGTCGATATCGGAAAGTTTCATTCCGGCCCGCTTCAAAACTTTTTGCACCGCCGGCACCGGCCCCATCCCCATCGTTGCTGGGTCACAACCGGCCACCGCCATCGCCCGAATCTTCGCAAGGGACTTCAAACCTTTCTTTTTGGCCAACTCGCTGCTCATGATAACGACTGCGGCAGCGCCATCGGTCAGCGGTGAAGAGTTCCCCGCCGTGACCGAGCCTCCTTCGAGAAAGGCCGGTTTCAGGCTCGCCAGTTTTTCCAGTGCGGTATCCTCACGCGGGTTTTCATCACGATCTAAAATAATCTTTTTCCCATCTGGCATCGTAATCTCCACCGGGATCATCTCATTTTTGAATTTTCCTTCTTTGTGGGCCTTCACCGCCTTTTGGTGGGAGGTGAGGGCAAACTTGTCCTGATCCTCTCGCGAAACATGATAAAGTTTTGCCACATTTTCCGCCGTCATCCCCATCGAGATGTAAGCCTGTGGGGCATCCTCCCGCATCAGCTTTTCGTTCAGGCTTGGGTTAAAGCCCCCCATCGGAACATGACTCATCGTTTCGATCCCGCCGGCGACAAAGACTTCGCCGTTACCGGTCATGATATTCATGGCCGCGAGATTGATCGCCTGGAGCCCCGAGGCACAGAAACGATTCAAGGTGAGGGCCGCCGCGGAAAAGGGAATGCCCGCCAAGAGGCTGATATTTCGCGCCACATTCATCCCCTGTTCCCCCTCAGGCATAGCGCAACCAAAAATAACATCTTCGATTTCGTCCGTTTTGATTTGGGGGACTCGGCGGAGCGCCTCTTTCACGACAAGGGCCC
>JAUSKE010000193.1 GCA_030649435.1 Deltaproteobacteria bacterium | reverse complement strand
AAGTCCCCGAAGACTTCCGGCGCGATTTCTCGATCTAATCCCAAACTTCCGCGGACCATGTCTGAGGGGCCGGAGACAACGATCCCCCTCGGGAGAACAAGGTCCCCCGGTCTCACATAGAGAAGTTCACCCCCATCGACGAACGGAATTGGAAGAGCCGAAGAACGATAACTCACTGCAGAAGTCACGGGCGGTGTTGCCGGTGTCGGCGCAACTGGTGCTGACCCAGCAGCCGGTGCCGCTGACGAAGGGGGTGAGCCTCCATCTCTTTCAAGACGTTCCAGCAAAACTCTCGCTGAACGGAGTGTTTGTTCGGCAATGGCCCTTTGCCTGGCTAAATCTTCCAACCCTTCGTGGATAAATGGATGGCTGAGCCGTCCAATCAACCTGTCCAAAGAACGAAGATAGTCATCCCCAATCGACAAATACTGTTGGAGGTATCCTATTAAAGCGGTCGTTCCTGCCGGTGTTGCGAGGAACTCGGCGTGGTGATTCTCCAACACAATTCGCAAAGAATACCCTAAGTCCCGGACCGCCCCATCTCTAGCGCCTTCCAGATAAGGTCTTTCGTGTTTACGACCAATCCTGACTGTAGGGTCTGAGAGCCGCCCCACAAGGTAGGTGTAGTATTGAGAGTACTCAAAGACGGCATAAGCGTCGGCTGTAAGAGTACCAGAATCGGTCCCGGCGAGTTTCCAAAAAATACCTGAGGCTACCCGAAGTGCTGGGTAATTCCCTGTTGTCTCATGCTTGCTCAACCGGTATGCCCTCGACACCACAAGGAGGATCTGACTTCTGTCATCCTGCCACCCCGGGCGTGCAATGAGGAGTTGTAAAAAATCCCTTTGAGTCCTGAGATCGGGATCCTTTGAAGAAGCTAAATTTGCAACCAAAAGCTCAAGGTCGCGCTGCAAGTTGGCCTGCCTGCGTTCTATTGTGGCTCTATCCACTATCGGCGCAGGAGGTGTATAAGCATCATCACCCGGTTCGACACTCATTTCTCCAGCCGGTGGGACCGACCCTGACGGTGGGTCTCCTGCTGGGGGTTCACCCCCTGTAGCGCCAACAACAACTTTGGGAATAAGCAGAGCAAACGAAAGTCCGGCGATGGCCATAGAATCTCCTTATTTAGCAAACCGCACCCATCATCGGCCTGGGGCACGGGGAGTTGCGGGCTTTTTCGGGGCTATTTAAGCCGGCGCGGGAGATCGATATCGGAGGCCCCGAGGACTTCCGGCGAGGCCTCTCTACCATCCTCAGCCACTCCGCGGACCATGTCTGAGGGGCCGGAGACAACGATCTCCCCAGATCCCAAATCCCTACTCAAAAGTCCGTCAGTATCCCTCACCGCCAGAGGAGCGCCCCCTTGCGAAGAACGATAATGGATCGAAGAGGCCGTCGGACGATTCAAGGATTCAAGTCGTCTCCTTGCCGTGGCCAGATGCCGCCGTTGCTGCGCCAGATAATCGGCCAATGAACGTGCACCCGTCAAACGAACCAGCGCATCACCCAATGGTGTGCCACGGTAACCTTCAACAATGGCGATCCATCGTGCCGTCAACTCGATGTACAGTGTCAGGTATTCCCGATAGGTGGGATGTTCAGCCAAGTGGAGCGGTTCTTCCCCCTCGATCTCGATCAATTCAGCAAGATCACCGACGATCCGTCGCAACTGGGTCTGGATGAGGATATTGATAAAATAAGCCGTCGCCTCATCGGTCCCCTCCGCCAAAACGAGATCGTAATACCGAAGGTAACGGAGAAAGAGTACTACCTCCGCCTCTCTTTTTTCAGTCGTTAGTTCCCCTGCCGGGGCAAGGAGTTCTGCGGGTGTTGGGAAAAAATGTGGCGTTGCCGGGGGCCTTTCACCCCGATGGGAGGCCAGAAGAGTTTCTGCGGAATGGACCGTCCGTGCCGAAGTCCAAGTCACCTCATCAAGGCCAGGATCATAAACTCCAAGACTTTCTCCCTGTTCAGCACGCTGCTCCCGAAGAAATCGACGCTCGAGACGAAGGCCTAAAACACTCGCCATTTCGGTCGCATCACTCCGACGCATCTGGTCCCACTCGGAAGGGCCCTCGGCAGTTTCATCATACTCCATCAACTCTAAACGAACCGCCTCCAATCGTTCGACGAGAGAAACAACCCGCTCATCTAAAACAGTTGCCGCCTCGGTACCGGGAATAGTTTCCACCACCATCCTTCTTAAATGGGCAATGATAATCCTTAAAACTGCCGCCTGGGTCTCCGAGGCACGGATCGTTCGTGCCCGGCTCAGGTAACCGCGAAGCTCCAGCCTCGCCTCCGGGGCCGACATCCGTTCAAAACCGAGTTCCTCCGCGAAGAGCGTCTCTCCCCGCACCGTCAATTGCGTGACCAATCCATTAAACTCTGTCGCCACCACGGCTAGTGCTAAAGACAAAGAGGCGTCTGAGGTTGAGGTCGTCAGTTCGGTCCGTAATTCTCGAAGGAGAGCGCCATCCATCAAAAAGAGAAGGCGTCGCCTCTCCCGTTCTGGATCATGCGGTGCTGCTGAAGGAGCGGCAACGGTTGATGATGCCCCACTCACACCAAAAAGCTGTCTCGCCCTTCGAACCAAACCGGCGGCCCAATCGACGGCAGTCAATCCTAAAAAAGAGGCTGGTGGGACAGCCCCCTCACGGGGTCTTGTCGAAGAAGCCGGGGCGATAAGAGGAACCGCTCTTTGCTCTCTGCTGACTTTCAACGCAGCATCTAGTTCGATTCGCAATCTTTCAAGAATCGCCGCGACCGTTTCATCGGCCGGATACCCGACCCATTCCGGAAGAGTTGGCCCCGCCGCTTCAAGCTGTTGAAGAATCAAAATCAACGGACGGAGGTAGGCGATCTGGCCATCCAGATGTTCTATGCGGGATTGTTTCTTCCCCTGTCGTTCATCACGGTCGGCCATCAGCTGATACAAAAAGACAAGCTGCCTCAGGGTACGGACTCTTTCAAAGACAACATGAACAGCGAGTGTTGGGTTATCGTCGGGAGTCTTAAACCGTTCCAGATACTCCAAACGATGACGGTGTTCGAAGACGGGTGTTTGCAGATCAGAAACAGTGGCTGGAGGCTCTTGAATATGCGCCGGAATCACTGACGAAGGCCGATCCGACAAATGAGCCAAGAGCCCCTCCATCTCAAAAACATGGTAGGCAGTGCGGTAAACAAGTTGTGCCGTTTCTCTGGAGGCATCCCCCCTCCTTTGTTCCGTCCGGAGGATCCTTAAAAAACTTCTTTCAATGAGGAGCTGACGGAGGAGCAACACCTCTTGGGGATTTTTTCCGGCAACCGATTCTGCCTCCGGCCTCCGGGCAGTCCGGTCGTACCCGGTCAGTTGGGTCTGGATTTCGGCAGATCTTACTTCAACCTCTCGGAGAGTTCGATCGAGATAACGTCCCTTGGCGGATGTCGACGATTCAGTCACCCTGGCGGCACGAATCTCAAAAGCCAGCTGGTCCAAAACCACCCGAAGGGCATCTGACGCCTCAATCACCGGGCGGTCCAAAAGCAGTTCAATCAAGGGTTGACGATGCTCTAAGGCATCCCTCACCTCTTCTTCAACGAGCCGAATTGCTGCCTGGTAAACAGGCCCCGACATGATGGTCGCACCGGCCGTCTGTTCGGCAAGATGGGCCCGGACTGATTCCAAGAGGACTAGGTCTTCCGCACGAGCCTGTGTGTCACCAAAAGTCGGTTCCGACAGACCCGAGGGGGGCCTCTCTTGCGCCACAACCGCACGGGAAACGCTTGAAACATAGAGAAGAGAGGGCAACGACATCGATCCTCCTTAATAGTAGAAAGCGCTGCCCTTATCGCCCCTCTCAAGAAAGAGTTGTGTTGTTTTTTGCTACCCCTTGACCTTCAAGGCTTGGGGAACGATCTCAAAGGCGGCCGGAAGGAAGCCCGGTTGTTCGCCATCGACATCCAGAAGAACCCGCTCATCCGAGGTGATATGGACCTTTTTCCCTTTGCGGTAATGGATCTTTCGCGAACGGGAGCGATCGATCGAACCGGCGTAGAGCCGCGG
>JAUSKE010000187.1 GCA_030649435.1 Deltaproteobacteria bacterium | reverse complement strand
GCGGACTCCCGGGTTATTTACATCACGGAAATGTGACACTGACCCGGATTTCCTACGCCGCCCCGGGCTTGAGGTCGGCTTCGGTCACTTCGCCCATGTAGACGTAACCAGTCTCCTCAACGCTTCCCGCGCCGATGTAGATGCCGATCACCTCGAGCGGCTCGGTCCTGCTCAGGTTGTGCAGGAAGTGCTCGACACCCTTGGGAATGTAGTGGACGTGGCCGCCCCGCACTTCCACGCGGTCCGGCCCCGCGCCCGCCAAACCGTGGCCCCGGATGACGTAGTAGATCTCCTCGCCGCCTGTTTTCCGGGCGGTTCAATCACTGGCGCTCCAAAGATACGGGCGATGGAGATCATCCGCGAACTGGAGACAGTCCCTCGTGGGGTTTATACCGGGGCGATCGGTTTTTTGGGAACCGATTCTGCCCAATTCAACGTCGCCATCCGGACAATCACCGTCAAAGACCGAAAGGCCTCTTTTCATGCTGGTGGTGGGATCGTTGCCGACTCGGACCCAGAGGCAGAGTACGAGGAGACATTGATAAAGGCCAAAGGGATGATGGCGGCGCTGCGGATTTCATGAAACCGACACTTTTCGAAACCTTGCAGTTCCACTCCGGCAGGATCCTTTTCTTACGGGAACACCTTGAAAGACTTCTGCGTTCAGCAGGCCACTTCAAGATCAAACGGGGGCGGGTGAGGATAACACTAGAGGCGTATCCTTATATTCCACCTTCACTCTACAAACGGGGGGCTGATCTCGTCATCGCCCGATCGATTCGAAACGATCCCCCCTCGAAGTCCCGCTTCAAGACCCTGCCACGCCAGATGAAAGAGATGGCGGCCGGTGAGGCAAAACGAAAGAAGGCCGATGAAGCGATCCTTCTGAATAAAGCGGGGCGGGTCACGGAATGCAGCTCCTCCAACATCTTTCTTGTCAAAAATAAAAACCTAATCACCCCTCCCCTCTCTGAAGGACTTTTGGATGGCATCACCCGTCAAGAAGTTCTAAAAATTGCCCGGCAACTAAAGATTCGGGTTCGGGTTCAACCGATTTCTCTCAAAGAACTTTTTCAGGCCGACGAAATTTTTATCACCAGTTCACTGAAAGAGATTCTCCCGGTCAGGAGCATTGATAAGAAAAAGATGGGAGACCAGGTTCCAGGTCGCCAGACTCATCGCCTTATGAAGGCTTATGCGAAAAATTTGAGGAGGTAGCGTCGTGCCTGGCGGACCGCCTCTTCAAAATTTTTACCTTGGGCGAGAGAGGCCGTTAGGGCTGATGAGAGCCGGCAGCCACTCCCATGAATCGAACGTTTGGACCGCTTTCCTTTGAAAGTATAAAATTTCTTTCCATCAAAGAGGAGATCGGTCGGCACCCCTTCGAGATGCCCTCCCTTGATCAGGACCGCCTGATCTTTTTTCTTTTCGGTATTTCGTTTCATCGACCATAAGATCATCTCGGCCGCCTTTTTCATCCCCTTTAGATTCGTCACCGGATGGTTGATCAGCCGTGACGCCTCAGAGAGATTCGGTGTGACGATCGTCACGAGTGGCATGAGAAATTCTTGAAGAATCGCAATCCCTTCGTCGTCCAGGAGAATGCCACCGGTTGTGGATTGGAAGATGGGGTCGAGGACAATAGGGATGTGACCCTTCGACAAGCTCAGGGTGTCCATTTTGTTCTTGTTTGGACATGGTGAGCCTGCCTGCCCTAGGTTCCTGCGTAGGGTCGAACCACCCCAATTTTTCAACCAAGAAACGAGTTTCTCGACAATCGCGGCTGATCCCAACATCCCGATCTTGACCCCGACAACCGGCAGCGTTTCCATGGCGAGAAGTTGGTCTTCCAAAACCTCTGGAGAAACTGGGTTCAATGAGAAAAATGATTTTTCATTCTGGGCGGTGAGCGCTGTGATGACCGAGAGGCCCTGGAAACCAAGATCCTGAAAGACGGTCAGATCCCTTTGGACACCCGCCCCACCGGAGGGATCGGAGCCGGCAATGGTTAACAAACATTTCATAATTTTAACGCCACCGCGTCCCCGGCAACAATCCCCCCGGCCTCTGCCGCGCCGGCATTCAGTTCTAGAACATAGCGATAAGGGAGTGCCGAAAAAATTGGAACCTCGGAATAAGGGGTCGTGTTTTTGGCGATACCGATAATTTTTAGGTCTTTACCAATAAAAATAATATCGAGGGAGATCGGCGTATTCTTCATCCAGAAACTGGAACCTGTCTCTTCATCGAAGATGAAAATCATCCCGGCATCAGCAGCGAGGCTTTTTCGAAACATCAACCCTTTGGCGTGCAATTGCGGAGTATCAGCCACCTCAACGGTAAAAACAGAAGAGGCCCCTTGGCTATTGGTGAGGATCACCTGAGATCGATTGCTACAGGAGATCAAAAATAATAACAGGAATAAAAATGTAGGGGCAACCCTGCGTGGTTGCCCAAAAAAGGGCGGCCACATGGGGCCGCCCCTACGAAAGATGTTGAACATACCACCTCACCTCACCAGCGATATCTTTGGCCTTCGTGAGGCCAGAAATCATGGCCACAGCACTCGCCCCGGCTTGAATAACATTTTCTACGTTAGTCCTGTTAATCCCCCCAATCGCGACGACTGGGATCTTCACCTGTTGGCAAACTTCGCGTAGACGTTCCAATCCCTGAATCGGATGGCCCGGTCCCTTGGTGGCTGTTGGGAAGATCGCGCCCAAAGCGACATAATCGGCCCCCCGTTTTTCAGCCTCGAGCGCCTCTTCCAAAGAGTGGGAGGAGTAACCAATAATTTTCCCAGGTCCCAAAATTTTTCTGGACTCCTCGGGAGAAGGGTCATCGCGTCCGCCATGAAAACCATCCGCATTCACCTCACGTGCCAGATCCATAAAATCATTCACAATAAAGGTAAAATTATATTTCTTCTTCAGGGCCATGATCTGACGAGCTTCCTCAAAGGGAGGGATAGCCCCTTTTCTTCGCAACTGAAGGATCCGGGCGCCCCCTTGAAGAAATTGTTCGGCCAAAAAGAGGTGGGAATATTCCGGCGTCAGGGAATTATCGACGATCGTGTAAAGGCCTTGAATCATTATGCCTGTAAAAATCGGTAGAGAAGAAACATCAGGATCAGGCCGAGCAAGAAACCGGCGAAGATCGAGTTTCGTCGCGTCTCATACTTGTGAACTTCGGGGAGGAGGTCTGAAAGTGAGATGTGCAAGAACGTCCCCGCTGAGAAAGCCAGGGCGATGCCGGTAAAGGATATCCCAGAAGAGTGTGCAAACCCCTGAACCATCAGAGCCCCGACGGGGACCATCACAATCAACAACAGGTTAAGGAGGAGAATTTTGGAACGGCGATACCCCTCGTGCATCAGGATTGAAGTCAGGGCGAAGGCCTCGGGGAGTTTGTGAAAAAAAATCGTGAGAAAAACTACAAATCCGAGCTGGGGGACGAGCAGGCCAGAACCGAGGGCGATCCCGTCCGCCAAGGAATGGACCGAGAGCCCCAAAACGGCCGTAACACCGACCGTGTGGACCTCGCAGTCGAGCGCTTCGCAGATATGAACGGTCACAAACTTTTCAAAAGTATAGAGAAAAAGAAACCCGGCCAGGACCCAGAAGGGAGCCATCCTCCCCATCAATTCATAAGCCTCCGGGAGGAGGTGCATAAGGGTCGCCCCCAGCATGATCCCTGCTGAGAAGGCAAGAAGGAGTGGCAACTGTTTTTTGGCCCAAGAAATAGTGAGGGGGATGAGACTTCCAGAAAAGACAGAGGCCGAGATAAGAATGGAATAGAGAGATAGTTTGAGGGCAAAGTCACTCATCGCATCAACCCAATTTTCAAATCTTTGACCTTTTTACGAAGCGTATTACGATTGATCCCCAAGATTTTTGCCGCCTTGATCTGATTTCCCCGGCTCCTCTCCAGAACCAGTTCCAGAAGCGGTTTTTCGACCCGATTGATCACGACATCGTAGAGGTCCTCCATATCATACGAACCCCACTTGGCAAGAAAGGAGATCAGTTTTTTTCGAACAACTTCTTCCAAGGCCATCTCATCCATATCGGCTGAGCCGAGCGAATCCCCCAGAAACGGTTCGATAATCTCCGGCGTCAGTGTCGACCAGGGGGAAAGGACAATCGCCCGTTTGATCACATTCTCCAACTCACGCACATTACCCGGCCAATCGTACCGTTCCATTTTTTTCAACGCTTCCTTCGAAATCTTTTTTTGTTCACTCGAGAGTTCCTCTGAAAACTTTTCGGCAAAAAACCTGGCGAGGAGCGTGATGTCTTCACGACGATTCCTCAAGGGAGGGACTAGAAGAGGGACCACATTCAACCGGTAAAAAAGATCCCCTCTAAATTTTTTCTCTTTCACCATCTTTTCCAGATTCTGATGCGTTGCTGCAATGATCCGAACATTGATCGGCAAAATTGTGGCGCTGCCAACCCTCTGGATCGACCGCCCCTGAAGGACGCGAAGAAGTTTGGACTGAAGGACGAGTGGCATATCCCCAATCTCGTCCAGAAAAAGAGTCCCCCCCTCGGCCTCTTCAAAATAACCGGCGTGGTCTCGATCCGCTCCGGTGAACGCCCCCCTGACATAACCAAACAGTTCGCTTTCGAGGAGCTCTCGCGGGATCGCGGCAACATTGACCGGTACAAAAGAAGCTTTCATCCGGATCCCGTTGTAATGGATCGCCCGGGCGATCAGTTCCTTACCAGTCCCGGATTCTCCCTGAATCAAAACGGTGACATCATTCGCCGCCAGCTTGCCGATCATCTTGTAGATTTCTTTCATCGGACGACTCTGCCCGATCAAACTGTGGCCGATCTCATATTTCTCACGGACCTCCTCGCGGAGCTCGGCCACCTCTTCCTCAAGTGCTTCCTCCTTCCAAGCCTTGTCGACCAGGATTTCGATCTCCTCAATATCGAATGGCTTCGCGACATAATCGAAGGCCCCCCGTTTCATCGCCTCGACTGCATTTTTCATCGTATCTTGTGCCGTGATCATGATGAGACGTGGGGGGTGCGGTAACGCCCGTGTCCGGTCGAGCACCTCAAGGCCGGAGAGCTCCGGCATCCGGAGATCGACCAAGGCCACGAAAAAGTTTTCACGAAGTAAAAGGTCCAACGCCTCCCGTCCGTTCTCGGCAAGAATAACTTCGTAACCGCGGGCCGCGAGGGTATTTTTTAAAATCCGCCGGACGCTCTCTTCGTCGTCGGCCACAAGAACTTTTTTTTCTCTCTTGATCGTTTCCATTTTATGAAAGCCTCAAAAACACCGAAACCGTTGTTCCTACTGCCACTTGACTCTTCACCTGAACCGTTCCTTCCTGTTCGTGCACAATCTTCTGGGCTAAAGCCAGCCCCAAACCACTCCCCCGGCTCTTCGTCGTGAAAAATGGTGTGAAAATCTTGTCGAGATCTTCCACCGGGATCCCAACACCAGTATCCTGGACCTCAACAGAGGCCATCTGGCTACTCCCCTGGTCTCCCCTTCGGATCCGATAATCGCTAACCATGCGAGAAGCAACCCTGAGCCTGCCCCCTTCGGGCATCGCCTCAATTGCATTTTTGATAAAATTTAAAAACGCCTGGGTCAATCGGTCTGAATTCCCCAAGATCGGTGGGAGACTCGGGTCGTACTCCCTCATGAGTGTTATCTTTTGCGATCGCAACTGTTCTTCCTGTAGAACCAAGATCAGATCGAGCAACTGGTTGATGTTCAACGCCTCTAGGGAGAAACTCTTGGGGGACGAAAAATCAAGGAGGTCGGTCAGCAAACGGTTGACCCTCTCGGATTCTTTCAAGATCAACTCCGACCACTCTTTTAGCTCGGGACGCCCCGGTTCGCGTGCGATCAGCTGAGCCGCTCCTTTGATGCCGGAGAGCGGGTTTCGGATCTCGTGGGCGAGGCCGGCGGCAATTGTTCCCATCTGGGCCAATCGATCGACCTTTCGCTTCTGTTCCTCCATTTTTTTCAGTGCGCTTGTATCCTGAAAGGTCACGGTCCAACCGAGAAAGGTTTCATGGTCATCCCACAACGGAGAAACCTGAATATCAAAAAAAAGAGGGTTCGCAGAAGAATCAATCCAGGAAAGATCCCGAATGGTCCCGGGGCGCATCTCTCCCAACAATTTTTGAATCATCTCGCGAACGAGTGGTTTCTCTCCAAAGAGCTTTTCAAAAGGAACGCCAACAATTTCTTGAGGGTCACTCTCCGCCAAACGGGCCGCGACCGTATTACCATGAACCACTGAACGAGCCGCATCCAGAACAAGGAGACCATCCGCCAGACCGTTAAATATTTTTTCCCAATCGAGAAACATATTTGGAGATCCTTCGACTCCGCTCAGGATGAGCAGGCTGGAGGCCTGCTCAATTTTTAGGCACGCTATCAGAACCGCTTTACACGGCAACCCCAAAATGATACCCCTACCCCACTTTTATGCTCCGCTTTTTCTTTGGTCGTTCCAGCCGTTTCGTTGGTTTTTTAGAGATGGCTGGACTTGTTCAGAGTTTGATTCTTCTGCAGCTGATCCACTGGCAGGAGGGACTCGAGCTGTGGGAAGGTTTTTTTCTCCTGCTCTTTGCCCAATACCTCTTTATTCGGGTCTGCGACCTGATCGCCTGGTACCCGCGCCAAGGGAGGGGGATCGGGATCGAAGTTCATTTCAAAAAGGCGCTTGTCCCAACTTCTTACATCCTTGCTCTTTCCCTCTTCATCGTCCTTGCCGGATTTCACCTACCGATCCTGATCGTCGCCAATCTTTTGACCGCCGTCATCGCCACCGTGAACGGGATCCTGATCTGGTTTTATTTTTATGATAAAGAAGAATTACCAGTCAACTATTTTAGCCTGAACCAACACCTGCAGAAGAAAGAACCTGTGAAAGAAGCAGGAAGGATTACCGAACAACGACAGTCCCAATCGCCCGCGTGATCAGTTTTCTCGGACGTCCCATTTTGTAGGCCTTAAAACCGATCGTCCTTGAACTATTACCGATCTTGATAATCCTGGCTGTCACCTGGACTGTGTCACCAGAATAAGCCGGGGCGAGGAACTCAACCTCACGGTAGGCGCGGAAGAGGCCTTCGTTCTTTCCCCCTGATTCACGAAGGCAGAGCGCGGTCGCCGCATCCCCAAACAGTTCAAGAATCTTTGCGCCCGCCACCAATCCACCCGAATAGTGAGCGTCCTTTTTTAGAAGAGGCACCCGCAGAACCGCCTTCCAGCCGATCTTTGGGTGCTTCACCCGAGGGTGACAAATGATGGCCTTTCTTTGGGCTCCCATGTTTCCTCCGCATCAATTCATGAACGATAAAACTAGCCACCTCCGACGGTCTCGTCCCGGCACCAAACCCGGCATCAAAGCCGATCTCTTTCGCTATCTTGTGGGTCATCCGTGGCCCACCGACAATTCGCAAGGCGTCAGACTTCGCCTGCTTCAAAAGTTTGAGGAGTTCTTTCAAGTTGGTCAGGTGCTGGTCCTGCTGCGTTACCAACTGAGACACCAAAATCGCCTCTGCTTTAAGCTGTGTCGCCTTCTCCACCAATACCTTATTATCCACCTGCGCCCGAAGGTTATGGACCTCAAAAGAGGAGTACGACTCCAGCCCCTTATCCCCCGCCAATCCCTTGATCGAGAGGATCGCATCGATCCCGACGGTGTGGGCATCCGATCCGGTTGTGCCGCCGATCACCACCACCCGCCGTCCCAGTTTTTTCTCGGCCAGTTCTTCAATCTCCTTGTGGGTCAACTTCGGGATTTCGATCTTCGGAACAACCACCTTTTCAAAATCAATCGTCAGCTTCGAAAAACCATAGACCACAAAAAAACAAAATTTCTCCCCCATCTTTTCCATTGAAGAAACCTGAACTCGATCGAGCCCCATCTTTTCGGCATAGAGCCGCGCCGCCTCCTTCGCCTCATCGGAATAGGGAACCGGGAGGGTAAAACTGAGCTGCACCCCTCCATCCTCAAAATGGTCGCCGTACGGCTTCAATCGTTTAAGATCCGGTTGTTGGGACATCTGGTTTTCCTCCCCCTTGCGAGCCGCCCCCTCGCGGACCGCCAAAACGACGTCGTGACCGGGGACGTCTCCGGGAGCGACCCTGGTGAGGGCGAACGATACCCTCTTCCTGACCCGCCTCACTTTCTTCAGAATGCCCGACAGCAAGAGGAGATTCAGCCCTCAAAGCAATCAACTCTTGTTCGTCCGCTGTCGGGAGCCGTTTCTCCAACGCCTTCCAGACCGGGTTGTAATAAGTTTTGTCTTTTTTGATAACGCCATCCAGACCACGCCCCCCCTCTATGAACCGAACCATATTCGCGAAGGTCCCCTGCTCGATCGCATTCATAAGGCCCAACCTCTCCACCTTCTTAAGAAGGGTGTGGGTCTCCTCCAGCATCGCCCTCGCCCGGCGGATCACCTTGCCGTTCGGGCTCCAGTGGATCTCATCCCCCAAGTGACGTGCCGCATTGAACATATAATTGGCGCACTTCATGCTGATAAAACGATCTTGAAGGAATGGATTGTGGATCGCTTCCGTCGGCATCCCCAAAAGCTGGATCTCCTGACGGGTCGTCACACCGATTAGGTTGAACATCGTGCCCAAGACATGGCCGAAAAAGATATCGCCCGTCATGTGACGGGTCGGCGGCATATATTTAACCGGTGACTTCCAAAAGATTTCACGAACCATCTCGGCCTGGGCGATCTCGTAGAGAAAACTGTCCTCGATCGTCGGGTCCATCTCAAAGGCGTGCCCCAAACCCATCTGTTCTTCGCGCAGGTTGGCCTGCAGACCGAATTGCTCGTTGATAAACTGAGAGGCAAGAACTTGTGGAAAGGCCCGGTACGACTCAGCGGTTGTGAGGTAGTTATCCTCCCCCGTGTTGATGGTGATCCCGGCGCGGGCGATGACAAGCCGAGAAAAATATTGATCGGTAAAGGTCCTCTTCATGTTGATATCGCGGAAAAGGATCCCATACATCGCATCGTTCAAGAGAAAATCCAGATTTTCGAAGGCACCGGTCACTGCAATTTCGGCCATGCAAAGACCGGAGGAATAATTCACGAGTCGGATATAGCGACCAACCTCTTTCCCCACTTCATCCAGCGCTTTGCGCATGATTTTGAAGTTTTCCTGGGTCGCATAGGTGCCGCCAAACCCTTCCGTCGTCGCCCCGTGCGGAACATAATCGATCAAACTCTGGGCGGTGGAACGGATCACCGCAATGCAGTCGGCCCCCTGCTCGACCGCCGCCTTCGCCTGATCGACATCGTCATGGATATTGCCGGTCGCGACGATCAAATACTTCAGGGGACGTTCCGAGCGGTCGTATTGAGTCAAAAGTTTTTCCTTCCGTTCACGGGCGGCATCCAAACGTCTCAAACCAGCCATCACCAAAGGTTGCAACGCCTGATCGACTTTTTCGTAAGGAACGTCCGGCGTCTCTTCCATGTTGATTTTGCCGTCCGCAATCCGGAGCGCGAGGCTCAAAGGGGAACTGGCGCGGTGATGGACCAGTGCCCGTCCAAACCAACGGGCAATCCCCAACTCCAGTTTTTCCTTCGGAAGGCGATCGACGATCAAATTAACGATTGGCATCGATTTGATGGCATCTTCAAGCCCAAAAAAACGAAGCGTCGCCCTCTCGATCGAAACGGTTGTGTGACGGTCGATAAAATCCTGGATCTGCAGGGTGATGTGGCGGCCCACCTGCCGGCAGGATTCAATTTTATCGCGGTCAAGATTCAGTCGGGACATGGAGAATTCTCTAACCTGTTTCTTTTTTTTTAGCAATCCTGTAAGGTGGTGCTGTGGTTGACCTTTCTCACAGGAATTTAGTGGGTGGTGAGTTCTGGAAAAAGATCCCGGCCTATTCTTCTGTTTCTCAAGAGACATTTAATGACCATAAATGGCAGTTGAAACACTCCATCACGAGTGTTGCTCAAATGCTCGACACCTTGAAAGGTTTTGTCGACAAGGAATTCTCCGATGACGTAGAACGCGGATTTCACAAGGCTCCGATGGCGGTCCGTGTCTCCCCTTATGTCCTTTCTCTGATTGATTGGGACCACCCTCATGAAGACCCTTTGCGGCGCCAGTTTCTTCCCCTCGCCAGTCACCTTGAACCGGATCATCCGGAGCTCCATCTCGATTCACTTCATGAACAGGAAGATTCTCCCGTGCCGGGATTGACGCATCGTTACCATGACAAGGCCCTCTTTCTCGCGCTCGACACCTGCCCAGTCTACTGTCGTTACTGCACCCGCAGCTACGCCGTCGGGCTCGACACCGATGAAGTCGAAAAAGTTTCCCTTTCCCAAAGCGAACCCCGTTATCAAAAAATATTTGATTACATCCGA
>JAUSKE010000181.1 GCA_030649435.1 Deltaproteobacteria bacterium | reverse complement strand
CCATTCTCGTAATAACCAAGAAGGGAGGTCTCGATCTCGTACCCGAGATAACCGGCCCAACCACCGACGAACGGAAGATTCACCTCTTTCGGCAGCTCTTTTGTCAGAGATTTTTTAAGGTGTGGGAACGGGTTCCCGCGGATCAGCTCTTTCGGTTCAAAGAGGATGAATGAATAGCGACCGAGTCCGCAGGAATCGAGAAATAGGGAAAAGGGTTGATCTTTAAAGAGGGGAAAGATAGAGCAGGGGTCAGCGTACGGGAGTTCGAAGGACGGCATGGGGAGATCCAATCATGGTAACGGGAGCTAAGTCAATCGCGTCTCTGCTGGCTTTTGTTCTTGCCTTCTTTGTCTCTCCGACCTTTGCCCAGGATGCCGGGATTGTCCCCCTAACGAACCCACCGCCGCATACCCTCCATCTTTACTGTCTCTCCACCGGTTCGATCGAGACCCGACAGAACCAACTGGTCGCTGGAGGTTCGTGGCAGAAGGTCTCCGTTCCGGTTCCGGTCTACCTGATCCGTCACCCAGCCGCCTGGATCCTCTTCGACACCGGTTATGGGAGTCAGACCAAGAGTGATTTTTCGGGCCTTCTGGGAAAACTGGTCTCTTTTTTTATGGGGATCCGTTGGCAGCCGGAAGATTCAGTTCTAGCACAACTGAAAAAGATCCATCTACCACCGGAAGAGATCCGTTTCATTCTTCTCTCGCACCTTCACAGTGATCATGCCGGTGGCCTTCGGGATTTTCCACGGGCGACCGTCTTTCTCTCACAGGCGGAGTGGGAGGCGGCGCAAGGGGGTCGCTGGAGTCATTTCCGAAACGGGCAGATTAGTCGCCAATGGGAGACTGATCTGAGGAGGATCGCGCCGATTAGCGATCGCCGTGGTTTTCCATACCAGGGGTTCGATCATGCGCACGACCTCTTCGGCGATGGCTCGCTGATCCTGCTCTCCACCCCGGGGCACACGCCGGGACATTGGTCGCTCTTGCTCAATTTTCCCTCTGGTAAAAGCATTTTGCTGACCGGCGATGCCGCTTGGACCAAGGAGAATTATCAAAAACCGGCCCGTCGCGGATTTTTGGCCCGTCACCTCACCCGTCATGATGAGACGAAGGAATGGGAGAGTTTGGTAAAAATCAGAAAATTTGCCGAGGATAACCCCGACCTGATGGTTATCCCCGGTCACGACCCGGCCGTCTGGTCCACCCTCAAGAAATTCCCAGAGTATTACAAATAAATAGTGCTCATAGATCATGAAAAATTCATGCAAGCAGCCCTTCGGGAGGCGGCCAGAGGAGGCCAAAAGGGGGAGGTCCCCATTGGAGCAATCGCCCTCTATAAAGGTAGGGTGGTCGGTCGGGCCCACAACATCCGGGAGAAGAGCCATGACCCGACCGGTCATGCCGAGATCCTTCTGCTCCGAAAGGTTTCAAAAAAACTAAAAAGTTGGCGGATGCCTGGCCTTTCTGTTTATGTGACGCTCGAACCCTGTCTGATGTGTCTTTCGGCGATGCAGCAGGCTCAAGTCTCGCAGGTTATTTTTGCCGCCCCCGACCCCAAAAAAGATTCATCCTTTCACCGGATGGAGATTATTGGTGGGGTTAGTTCCAGGGAATCGGCAGAACTAATCCGTCATTTTTTTAAGAAGTTACGGCTCAAGAAAAAGTGATGAGTCCCTATCGTCTAAAAGACCTCGTCTTTTATTTCTTGCGTCTTGGATCGCTCGTATTTGGCGGACCGGTTGCGCTGATCGGGGCGATGCATCGCGACCTCATCGAAAACAAGAAATGGCTCACCGAGGAGGACTATAAAGAAGGGCTTGCCCTGGCGCAGCTGGCACCGGGGCCGCTTGCCGCACAACTGGCGATCTATATCGGGTTCGTTCATTACCGCTTCTTGGGGGCGACACTCACCGGGATCGCATTTGTCCTTCCCTCTTTTGTGATGGTCGTTTTTTTGGGGTGGGCCTACAAACTTTATGGGGGTCTCCCATGGATGCAGGCGGTTTTTTACGGTGTCGGGGCCTCCGTGATCGGGATCATCGCCCACAGTGCGATCAACCTGACGAAGAAGACGATCGGCAAGGATAAACTTCTTTGGCTCATTACCATTTTCATGGCGGTCGTGACGGTGGTCACCGAATCGGAGAACCTCTGGTTCTTTTTGGCTGCCGGTTTTGTCCCGTTGGTCATCAAATTCCCCCCCAAAAACTGGTTCGGGTCAAAAAAGATGATCGCCCTTGCCCCTTTCTGGATCGGAAACCCCGCGGCAACGGATGAAACACTTTTAAAGATAGCCGCTTTTTTTGCCAAGGCGGGGACTTTTGTTTTTGGGAGTGGACTCGCGATCGTCCCGTTTCTCTATGGTGGTGTGGTAAAGGAGTACCAGTGGCTAGACGCCGGCCAATTTCTCGATGCGGTGGCGGTGGCGATGATCACGCCGGGGCCTATCCTCATCACGGTTGCGTTTATCGGTTTTCTCGTGGCTGGTTTTACCGGGGCGAGTGTCGCGGCGCTCGCGACTTTTCTGCCCTGTTATCTTTTTACGGTCATCCCGGCCCCCTATTTTAAAAAGCATGGGAAGCGTCCAAAGATTGCCGCCTTTGTCTCCGGGGTGACAGCAGCGGCGACTGGGGCGATCGCCGGGGCGGTGATCGTCTTGGGGCGGCGCTCTCTTGCTGACATCCCAACACTCGCGATCTGCCTCGCAACGTTTGTGATCTTGAGAACCACAAAAAAAATTCCAGAACCGATCCTCGTTCTAATCGCTGCGTTGGTTGGTTTTTTCGTCTACCCGATGGTTTCTCATCCATAACCTGACAGCACCTTGCCAAATTATCTAAGATATGTTCAGGTCCCCGCCGATGGCCAAGGCAAGTAAATTGGAGTGCCAGACCTGTAATTCCCGTCTCTTGGGAGTCCTCTGCAATCTTGAGAAAAATGCGGTTGAAGAGTGCGACCAGCACAAAACGACCAATGAGTACAAAAAAGGACAAGTGA
>JAUSKE010000168.1 GCA_030649435.1 Deltaproteobacteria bacterium | reverse complement strand
GCGGCATCATGACCTTCGGAGTCCAACATCACGAAGAGATCATCGATGCTTTACATAGCCTTGGCGTCGATTATGTCGTGATTGATGTCAAGTGATTCATCCTGGCCCACGGAATTTACAGCATCCCCAATTGCAATCTGGCCGCTTCGCTCATCATCTCCGGTTTCCAGGGAGGGTCCCAAACGACGGTGACTTTGGCAGCCGTCACGCCGGGGACTGATTTGACCTTATTCTCCACATCGGGTGGCAGGCTTCCAGCGACGGGGCAGGCGGGGGAGGTGAGTGTCATTGACAGTTCTACGGCCCCGGTTGGACCGACATCAATATTATAGATGAGCCCCAATTCGTAGATGTTGACCGGGATCTCCGGGTCGTAGCAGGTCTTCAAGATTTCGACGATGTTCGTCTTGATATCGTCAGGATTGTTGAGCGGGCTTTCCATTAAGATCCTCCTCTTCGGTCGAAACTGCTTCGTGCCTATTTTCAAGGGCGGCATGGAATGTGTGCCAGGCCAGGGAGGCGCATTTCACACGGGCCGGGAATTCACGAACCCCTGAAAAGACAGCGAGCTTTCCCATCTCCTGGGGAATCTCTTTGCCAGCGGGGCCGGTCCCACCAGTCACCATTTGGTGAAATCCGTCAAAGAGCGTCTCTGCCTTTTCCCTCGTTTTCCCCTTGAGCGTGTCGGTCATCAGAGAGGCGGAGGCTTTAGAGATCGCACAGCCGGACCCCTCAAAACTGATATCCTTGATGAGGTCCCCCTCCATCTGGAGGTAAATGTCGATATGATCGCCGCAGAGCGGGTTGTAGCCTTCAGCATGGTGGTTGGCCTGCTGTAGTTTGCAAAAATTCCGTGGCCGCTTGTTGTGGTCCAGAATCACTTCCTGATAGAGGTCTTTCAAATCGTTCATTTGAAAACCTCCTTCACCTTTTTGAGGGAACGGATAAAAATATCGATCTCTTCCCTCGTGTTGTAGAAGGCGAGCGAAATGCGGGCGGTGGCCGGTACCCCAAATCTCTTCATCAGCGGTTGGGCGCAGTGGTGGCCGGTCCGGATCGCAACCCCTTCTTGATCTAAAATCGTCCCGATGTCGTGCGGGTGAACCCCCTCAAGGCTGAAGGAGATCACAGAGGCCTTGTTCTTCGCGGTCCCGATGATTCGTACGCCAGGGATCGACTGAAGCGTTTCAGTGGCGTAGGCCAAGAGCTCTCTTTCATGGTGGGCCGCTTTTTCAAAGTCGATCGTTCGCAGATAATCAATCGCTGCCCCCAGCCCAATCGCCCCGGCGATGTTGGGGGTGCCGGCTTCAAACTTGTACGGTAGTTGGTTGTAGGTGGTTTTCTCAAAGGTGACCGATCGAATCATATCGCCCCCCCCTTGGTACGGTGGCATTGCCTCCAAGAGGGCTCGCTTGCCGTAGAGGACGCCAACTCCTGTTGGACCATAAAGTTTGTGGGCTGAAAAAACATAAAAGTCACAATCAAGTTCTTCAACATTCACTGCGAGGTGTGCGATCGCCTGAGCCCCATCGAGTAGGACCGGGATATTTTTCTGATGGGCCTTCTGGATAATCTCTTTGACCGGATTGATCGTCCCCAAAACATTTGACATATGGGTGACGGCAACGATCCTCGTTTTTGAAGAGAGGAGTTTTTCAAACTGATCCAGTCGGAGTTCGCCGGCATCGTTGACAGGAACGACCTTTAATAAGGCCCCTCTCTCTTCGCAGATCATCTGCCACGGGACAATATTGGAGTGATGCTCCATCTCCGTGATCAGGACCTCATCACCGGCGTTAAGATTCGGTCGGCCATAGCTTTGGGCGACCAGGTTAATCGCCTCGGTTGTGCCACGGGTAAAAATGATTTCGTCAGGCCGGTTGGCATGAATGAAGTGCTGGACCTTGGCTCGGGCCGCTTCATACGCCTCCGTCGCTCGCTCTGAGAGGATGTGAACACCGCGATGGATGTTGGCATTATCCTCTGTGTAAAACTGTTCGAGGGTCTTCAGTACGGCGCGCGGTTTGTGGCTTGTCGCGGCGTTATCGAGATAAACGAGAGGTTTGCCATGGGCTTTCTGCCGGAGGATCGGAAACTCTTCCCTGATTTTTACAATATCAAATTTCATGACATCGGTCCCTCGAGGCGCGTTTGAACAAGTCGTTCGAGACGACGTTTGAGAGGGGTGATTTTGAGGGAGTTGAACATTTCACTAGCGAATGCATAAGTCAAAAAGGAACGGGCCTCTTTTTCCCCCAACCCACGACTGCGAAGATAAAAAATAGCATTCTCATCCAGTTGGCCGATCGTGGCGCCGTGGCGGCATTTAACATCGTTGGCAAAGATCTCAAGTTGCGGCTTCGTATTGATCAACGCCTCTTTGGAGAGGAGGAGATTTTTGTTTGTCTGGCTGGCATCTGTTTTTTGAGCATCTTGCCTGACAATGATCTTGCCGTTAAAAACCCCCGTGGCTTCGCCGGAGAGAATCCCTTTATACAGTTCGCGGCTGATAGAATTCGGTTGTGCATGGTCGACGGTTGTATGGTTATCAATCTGTTGGTGGAGACCGGCCATGTAGAGCCCGTTCAAGGCGCACTCGGAGCCTTCTGCCGCTAGAACTGAGTTGATGTCGTTTCTGGCAAGACGGCCTCCAAAAGAGGTGGAGTGGGATGAAAAACGGCTGGCTCTTCCCTGTTGGGATTGAATAGTTGCAATATGGAATGCCTCCTCACTCTCTGTTTGTATCTTGATATGGTCGAGCGAAGCATTATCGCCAACGACAATCTCTGTAACGGCGTTGGTAAAATACTTTCCGCGTCCCCAGTAACTTTCAACAATCGTCGCCTGACTCCCTTCTTCGGCAATGATCAGGTTGCGAGGGTGTGATACAGTGACAGTTCCATCCACCGTTGAGATAAAGAGCAAATGGATCGGTGAGATCACTGTTTGGCCTTTGGGGATAAAAACAAAGGCGCCGTCTTTCACAAAAGCGGCGTTGAGCGCCGTGAACGGGGCCTTTTCATCGGTCTGTCGGAAGAGATATTTTTCAACGAGATCTGGTTCTGACCGCAAGGCTTCAGCCAGATTTTTAAGAATCAAGCCGGAAGGAAGGTTTTCTAGGGAAGAAAGTTTCGGGGCAAAGAATCCATTGATGAAGACAAGCCTCTTTTCGTCGGGAGTCCCCAAGCTCAAGGATTCAAGTTCTTGTTTTTCGATTTTATACCCATTATTTTCAGAGGCGGGCTGAAACGAAGTTGTCGCGATCGGTTCAACGCTGGTGGTGCGCCACTCTTCATCGTTCGTCGTCGGGAAACCGGTTTGAGAAAATTGTGAAAAGGCCTGCTCGCGGTGTTTCCGGAGCCAGAGCGGCTCCGAGCCGAGCTTCCCCGCAAGCTCAAAATTGGAAACAAACGAATCTGTTGTTGGTAGAGTCATTGAGCCAAAACCCCTTCTGGTTCTTTTTCAAGCCAGGAGTACCCCTTCTCTTCGAGCGTCAAGGCGAGCTCTTTGCCACCTGACTTCACGATACGCCCTTCGGAAAGGACATGGACAAAATCGGGGATGATGTAGTCGAGAAGCCGTTGGTAATGGGTGATAACGATGACGGCCCTCTCCTTGCTGCGGAGGGCGTTCACTCCGTTGGCAACAATTTTCAGGGCGTCGATATCGAGACCAGAATCAGTTTCATCAAGGACGGCGAGCTTCGGCTCGAGAACGAGCATCTGAAAGATCTCGTTCCTCTTTTTCTCTCCGCCCGAAAAGCCATCGTTGACCGGGCGTTTCAGAAGGCTCTCATCCAATTCAACTAATTTTACCTTCTCCTTGACCAGATTCAGAAAATCGATCGCATCGAGTTCGGTTTGTCCCCGATGCTTACGAATCGCATTGAGGGCTGCTTTCAGAAAATAGGCGTTGCCGACGCCAGGGATTTCGACCGGGTATTGAAAGGCGAGGAAAAACCCTTCGCGAGCCCGGATCTCTGGGGTCAGTTCGAGGAGATTTTTGCCGTCGTAGAGGACCTTTCCCTCCGTGACCTCATAGGTCTCACGACCGGCCAAAACCTGGGCCAAGGTACTCTTGCCAGAGCCATTAGGGCCCATGATGGCATGGACCTCACCGGCATTGACCTTGAGGTTGAGCCCCTTCAAGATCTCTCCTCCGGCAATTTTTGCGTGCAGATTATTGATTTCGAGCAGTGCCATAATGATTCCTTTCTTTAGCCAACGCTTCCTTCTAAACTGACACCCAATAATTTTTGCGCCTCGACCGCAAACTCCATCGGGAGCTCACGGAGGACTTCCTTGCAGAAGCCGTTCACAATCATGTTCACCGAATCTTCGGTCGAGAGACCTCTCTGACGACAGTAGAAGAGTTGATCCTCACTGATCTTCGAGGTTGAGGCCTCATGTTCCATCTGGGCCGTGTTGTTGCGGACTTCAACATAGGGAAAGGTGTGGGCGCCGCACTTGTCTCCCATCAGGAGAGAATCGCATTGGGAGTAATTGCGGGCCCCTGTGGCCCCCTTCATAATTTTGACCATGCCGCGATAACTGTTCTGGCCATGCCCCGCGGAGATCCCCTTGGAGATGATCGTGCTTTTGGTGTTTTTGCCGATATGGATCATCTTGGTCCCTGTATCGGCCTGCTGGTAGTTGTTGGTGACCGCTACCGAGTAAAATTCACCGACCGAGTTGTCCCCCAGAAGGATGCAGCTGGGGTATTTCCAGGTGATTGCCGATCCGGTTTCGACTTGAGTCCAGGAGATCTTGGAATTTTTGCCGGCGCATTTGCCCCGCTTCGTCACAAAATTGTAAATACCCCCTTTACCTTGCTTGTCGCCGGGGTACCAATTCTGAACGGTCGAGTACTTGATCTGGGCATTATCGAACGCGATCAGCTCAACAACCGCGGCATGGAGCTGATTTTCGTCCCGCATCGGAGCAGTGCACCCCTCAAGGTAGCTGACGGTGGAGCCCTCGTCGGCAATAATCAAAGTTCGTTCGAACTGTCCCGTGTTGGAGGCGTTGATCCGAAAATAGGTGGAGAGCTCCATCGGGCAACGGACCCCTTTGGGGATATAACAGAAAGAACCGTCTGAGAAGACCGCCGAGTTGAGGGCCGCAAAAAAATTATCGGCTGTCGGAACAACCGAGCCCAAATATTTTTTGACAAGGTCCGGATGATTCTGGACCGCCTCGGAGAACGAACAAAAAATGATCCCCAGCTCCCCCAGTTTTTCCTTGAAGGTGGTGGCAACAGAAACACTATCGAAGACGGCATCGACCGCGACGCCTGAAAGACGCTTCTGTTCTTCGAGGGAGATCCCCAATTTTTCGAAGGTGGCCCGGAGCTCCGGATCGACCTCGTTCATATCGGTCAATGAAACTTTTTTCTTAGGAGCGGCGTAGTAGCTGATCGCCTGATAATCGATCGGAGGGTGATGGACGTTGGCCCACTTCGGTTCGGTCATCGTGAGCCAGTGACGGTAGGCCTTCAGGCGAAATTCGAGCATGAACTCCGGTTCCTTCTTTTTGGCCGAGATGAGGCGAATGACATCTTCAGAAAGTCCCGGTGGAACGGTTTCCATTTCGATATCGGTGACAAAGCCATACTTGTAGTCCTGTTTTGTCAGTTCCTGAAATGTTGGGTTGCTCGTCATTTTTTCTTTCCTTTAACTACGTTGCTTTATCGGCAAGATCGGCGCTGGTGTTATGTCTCAAAAGTTCGTATATCTTGTGGTTCAACCGGTTGAATGGATTCTTGATGGTACAGCCGTTCCATTGAGGGCACGATATTTTTTCTTGTTTAAAACATTCCGCAACGGCCAGCGGCCCGTCGAATATTTCGACCAGATTGGCAAGGCTGATATCCTCAGGCTTTTTGGCAAGGAGGTAACCTCCTTTGATGCCATAACTCGCCTTAATGAGCCCTTTGTTTGAGAGAGCCTGCATCACCTTGGCGAGGAGGGGAAAGGGGATGTGGTAGGCCTCCGAGATCTCCCTAGCACTCGAGAGCTCGCTCTGCCCCTTTAAAGCCATATGCTCGACTGCCAAGAGGGCGTATTCCGTTTTTCTGTTAAATCGAAGCATTCCGATATAAGACTAGAATGGTCCTATATGACTGTCAAGGACCTACTTTACGCTTCAATTTTAGAGGCTTGAGTGAAGGGCCTTAAGAAACTGATCGTTTTCTTTGACCGTTCCTACCGAAACGCGGAGGCAGTTTTTAAGGGTCTTCTTATTCGAGACATCCCGAATCAGAATCCCTTTTGTCGTTAATTTCTTGTAGAGGGTTTGAGATTCTTTAGTACGAAAAAGAATAAAATTGGCGGTAGACCGGTAAGGGGTAATCGCCTTGATTTTTTGCATCTCTCCAAACAATCGTTCCCTTTCGTTAACGACTTCCCGAGCTTTTTCAGCAACCCAGGATTGGTGGCCCAGTATCGTTTCGATAACCACTTTTGAAAAGAGATTGATGGCAAAAGGGAGCAGGATTTTTTGGAGTTCCTTGGCCACGTGTGGGTGACAGAGGGCATAACCGACACGGGCTCCCGCCAAAGAAAATGCCTTCGAAAAAGTTTGGAGCAGCACGAGGTTCGGGAATCGAGGTAGGTGCGGGAGAAGTGTCTTTCCGGAGAATTGAAAATAAGCCTCATCAATGACGACAAGCGCTTTTGTTTTTTTGATGATCTCAAGTAAATCCTCTTCTGGAAAGAGATTCCCGGTCGGGGCGTTGGGATTGGCAATAAAGATAAGGGCCGGCTTTATCTTTTGAGCGGTTTTTAAAAAGAGTTTCAGGTCGAGTGAAAAATCATCCCGTAGTGGGACCGTCACTACGGGACGCCCCAATAACTTTGACTCCATTTCGTAGAGAGAAAAGGAAGGGGTTACCGTCAAGACTGGCCGCTTGGTATTGGCGATGAGGATCAGTTCCTTGACCAGATTGTTGGAGCCGTTGGTAACGATGATCCCCTCAGGATCGTGGCCGAAGCTGTCGGCGATTTTTTTACAGAGGTCGTCCGTGTAGGGGAGCGGGTACCGATTCCAGGAGGCCTCTTCCAGTTTTTGAAGAATGACGCTCTTGATCGAACTCGGCAGGTCCCATGGCGACTCGTTCTGGTTCAGTTTGACGGAATACGCCGGTTGGTCCAGGTGGTAACCAAAAACCTTTTTGAGCTCTGGCCGGAAGTAAGAAGGCATTCTTTCTTTAAGAAGTCCTTGTCGGCTTGGCGGGGACGACGGGGCTCGAACCCGCAACCTTCGCCGTGACAGGGCGACGATCTAACCGATTGATCTACGTCCCCACCCAACCGACAAGCGTCAAAAAATTTGGGAGTTTTTTAATGGTTCTTGGGCTA
>JAUSKE010000162.1 GCA_030649435.1 Deltaproteobacteria bacterium | reverse complement strand
AGAAAACCAGGGATCACCGAGAGAAGGTTACAAAGAAGGATGTAGATAAAAAGGGCACCGATCAAAGGAAAATATTTCGGGGCGTTGTGGCCGATGATCCCTTCCATGAGGGAAAGGATATTTTCCACGATCACTTCATATAAGTTTGGGAGGGTCATCTTTCCCTCCGGCACGAGCCGTTCTTCTACTTTTCGTAATTTGCGAAAGGCGACAAGGCTGCTAATGGCAATCAGCAGGACCACCATGGCCGATGAAAAGATATGAATGTTGTGATGGTCGACCCTGTTCGAAATCAGGGAAAACCAGTTGAAGTCATGCATGAAAAATATCCTTTAGAGCGATCAGAAGGACTGCCACCACAATGTTAGAGAGCCCCACCAAAAGCGGGAGAGGTCTAACATCGGTTTTTAAAAGAATCAAGCCGATTATCGCAAATAAAATAAGAAACTTTAGGGCGAAAGTGATGATCAGACGCCCCTTTCCGGCCGTTGAGAGGCCTAAAAGTCGGCGGACGATCTGCCGTATCAGAAAATAGTTGGCCAAACCAACCGTGACCCCAATCGTCAGGCTGCCAATGGTTTCCGCCGATCGGGTCCAGAGGCTTCCGAGGATCATCAGCCCACTGACACCGATCAGGAGACGACCGAGTGATGGCCCTAACTCTTTCGATTCTTCTTCCATGTGAGGATACGGATGAGGTTGTAAAAACCACCCACGGAACCGAGAATCAATCCGGTGAGGGTGAGCCAGGGATCAGTCCCCCATTTTTTATCGAGGGTTGATCCAATCAAAAGCCCACCGATAACGGAGATTGCGAGTTGGAAACCAACCGCTCCGTAGACACCGAAGGCGATTAAAAAAGGATCTCCGCTGTCGTTTTTGGGAGTCATTACAAAGACCGTTCGACCACTGTTGCCAAGGCTTGAAGTCGGCCCATCAATTCTTCAAACCGGCTGAATGTCAGTGATTGCCCGCCATCGGAAAGGGCCTCTTCCGGTTTGGGGTGAACCTCGATCATGACTCCATCGGCACCGGCAGCGATGCCAGCCATCGCCATCGGGATGACGTAAGACCAATAGCCTGTTCCGTGGGAGGGATCGACAATCACAGGAAGATGGGTTTCTTTTTTCAAAACCGGAATGGCGTTTAAGTCGAGGGTGTTCCGTGTCGCTGTTTCGAAGGTACGAATCCCTCTTTCGCAGAGGATGACGTTTGGATTCCCACTGGTGATGATATATTCTGCGGAGAGGAGCCATTCCTTGATGGTGGAGGAAAGCCCTCTCTTCAGGAAGACAGGTTTTTTGCATTGCCCCAGTTCTTTCAAGAGGGAAAAATTTTGAACATTACGGGCGCCGACTTGCAAGATGTCGGCATATTTTTCAACCAATTCGACATCCCTTTGGTTCAACACCTCGGTGATGACCGGTAATCCTGTTTCTTCACGGGCCTTAGCCAAGAGTTTGAGACCGGCTTCTTCGAGGCCTTGGAATTCATAGGGGGAGGTTCGCGGTTTGAAGGCGCCACCGCGGAGCATATGGCCCCCGGCTTTTTTAACTGCCCAGGCTGTTTCCAGAATCTGTTTTTCACTCTCTACCGAGCAGGGGCCCGCCATGACGCACAATTTCTTGCCACCGATGGAGACACCGTTGGGCAGTTTGATGACCGTCCGTCCTTTTTTGACCTCGCTCGAGGCGAGTTTGTATGGTTTTGAAATAGGGACAACCGCCTCAACGCCATCGTAGAGTTGAAGGTCGTAAAGATCAGTCTTCTTTTTTTCGTGACCGACGGCGGCGACTACTTTTCGTTCTTCCCCATGGATGACATGCGGCTTGAAACCGAGTTCTTCAACCTTTTTAACGACGGTTTCCAGCTGGTCCTTGCTGGCCCCCATCTTCATCACGATAATCATAAGCCTTCTTGTGTCGCCGGTGTTCCTCCTTGTCAAGCGGTTTGTCCCGTGGTACCTGAGGGCCCTCATGAAAATGAACAAGGAACAGATCAACCGCTTGTCCATCCTGATAACACGCCGGTTGAAAGACAAATATGCCACTTTCAAAGTTCCCGAACAGAAAATAGAATCACGGGTCGAGGCGGTGATCCTCAAAAATTTGGAGGAAGAAGAGGCGATCGATCAGGCGGCCCGGCGTTATCTGGAAAAATACCAGGCCGAGATCCAGCGCGGTCAGGTCGATCCGCAAAAAATGTTTTTGATGATCAAAAAACAGATCGCTAAAGAGAAAGACTTCATCCTTTAAAATGCATTTTTCTGAAGACAGACTGACGCACTTAGCCCACCTGATCCACGACGCCCTCTACAAGGATGATCTTCTGGATTATCCGGATGAAGACAAGGCGCTTCGGGAGATCAAAAAAACCCTGATGGATTACCTGCACCTCGATGAGGAGATTGACGGCACAGTTCGAGCGAAGATCTCTTCGCAGAAGAAGGGGATTGCCGAGGGGAGCCGCGAGTGGGAGATCCTTTATAAGAAATACTTTGAAGAAGAGATGAACAAAAAGCGTCTCTAGAGCGTCTTGAAGACCTCTTCAGCCGCAGCAATCGTCTGCGCGATGTTTTTCTCCGTGTGGGCCACAGAAACAAACGCCGCTTCGAACTGGGAAGGGGGGAGGTAGATTCCCCGCTCAAGCATCGCGTGAAAAAACCGACCGAATTTTTGAGTATCCGCCCGACGGGCCACCTCCGCATTGATCACCGGTTCTCCTGTAAAGAAAAGGGTGAACATCGATCCGGCCCGTTCGATCGTAACGGTAACGCCATGGCGATTCGCAGCTTCTTTGAGGCCAAGGGTTAGTTTTTGAGTTTTTTGACTGAGCGACTCATACGGTTTTAACTTCTTGATTTGGTTCAGCGTGGCGATCCCGGCCGCCATCGCGATAGGGTTTCCCGACAACGTGCCGGCCTGGTAGACGGGTCCTTCAGGCGCGACGAGTTGCATGATCTCCCGCCGTCCACCATAGGCACCGACTGGAAAGCCACCGCCAATAATCTTTCCCAATGTTGTCAGGTCTGGTTTGAGGTTGTACAGTTCCTGAACGCCGCCAAACGCGACCCGAAAACCGGTCATGACTTCATCAAAGATCAGCAATGCTTTTTCCCTGGAAGCGATCTCCCTCAACTTGAGGAGAAAGTCCCGGCGGGGGAGGATTGTTCCCATGTTGCCGACGATTGGTTCGACAATGATCGCAGCGATCTCTCCGGAGTTTTTTTGGAAAAGCTCTTCAACACTCGCGGTGTCGTTATAGCGTGCAACCAAGGTGTTCTGAACAAATTCTTCAGGGACCCCGGCGCTATCAGGAATGCCAAGAGTCGCCGCACCGGAACCGGCCTTCACGAGCAAATAATCGGCATGACCATGATAACAGCCGTCGAACTTGATAATCTTTTTACGCTGTGTGAAGGCCCGTGCCACTCGTACCGCTCCCATTACCGCCTCTGTTCCGGAGTTGACGAAACGAATCTTTTCGATCGAGGGAAACGCTTCTTGTACCAAACGGGAGAGGAAGATCTCTGATTCTGTTGGGGCCCCAAAACTGGTTCCTAATTTGAGAGCTTTTTTCACTGCCTGCAGGATAGCCGGGTGACTGTGCCCCAAGATCATTGGCCCCCAGCTACCGATGTAGTCGATGTACTGGTTGCCGTCGGCATCCCAAAGGTAAGGTCCTTTCCCTTTTTTGATAAAGAGCGGCGTGCCACCGACTCCCTTAAAAGCACGAACGGGACTCGAGACACCACCAGGCATCCGCTGGGCCGCTTCTCTAAACAACATTTCAGACTGTTTTCGTTTTATCATCCCCCATTTCTTTACAAAGGTGAGCTGCATAATTCAACAACATTGACAAAGGCCCCCACGGCGGCTTAAGACGCGGCTAGGATGTCCTCCTCTCGAACACATTCCTCTTTCGTCACGGTCGTCACCTCTTTTGTCTTGGGGGTCTTCATTGCCGGCCTTGTGGTCTTTGCCTATGCTGGTTTTCAGAAACTCCTCGCAAGTTATCAGAAAAAACTGGAAGAGAGCAGCCATTCACTGGCCGACCTGACGACCCAGACCTCGGAAGTTTTAAAGCAGGTGAATCAGGCCTTGGAGGAGAATCAGCAGAAGATCCAGGAACTGGAACTTTTGAAAGAAAAGTTTGCCAAGGGCGATTCGCCCAAGGGTGATTCACCCAAAGCCCCGGAACCGAAACCGGAGCCTGAGACCCCGAAGGCAGTTTCGGTCAAAAAACAGGCCGTACCAGTGGTGAGACCGCCAGTCACGGCCGGTAAAGGGCCATTGGATGAAGAGATCGAGCACCTGACCTCGCAAGGGATCCCGGAGGATTACGGTCGCCGAAGCCGACTCATCGAACTTTATAAGAAGAAGGCGGAGGGTAGCCCATCGGATGCCCACTCGCTTATGATGGTGGGGCGGCTCTCGCAACAGCTTGGCGATTTTTCACAGGCGACACGATATCTCGAACGAGCCCTCGACAAAGGGGCCAATAGTCGAGAGGTCACGGCACGACTCGCCCAAATTTATAGCGAATGGAAAATGCCGGATAAGGCGGAGTACTACCGGCAGAAGTTATCGAGTAGCGATAATTAAATAGAAACAATAGAACCGGTTGTCGAGTCGCTCTCTATCAGTCCCAAAAGAGTCCGGATGAGTTCCTCTGGAGTCCCCTCTTTTTTCAAACTTTTACTCGAACCCTCCGCCGGAAGGAGAATCCCCGGAGCGATTGCATTGACTTGAATCTCCGGAGCCAGT
Organism: Deltaproteobacteria bacterium; assembly: GCA_030649435.1. GTDB lineage: Bacteria > UBA10199 > UBA10199 > JACPAL01 > JACOUP01 > JAUSKE01. The sequence goes on along the minus strand of JAUSKE010000162.1, from coordinate 6,223 downwards.
TCAAGGGCTAGCCCTTGTGTGAGGGCCGCGAGGGCCGCTTTTGTTACGGTGTAAGGGAGATGGTTTTTGAAGGGATGAAAAATAGATCGGTCAACGATGTTGATGATCTTTCCCTCCCCCATTTTTTTCATGCCGGGGGTGAGCGAACGGGCGAGCCAAAAAGGGGCGAGGAGATGGAGTTTCCAATTTTCTTCCCAGTGGGTATCGTTAATTTCATTGAAAGGGGTTCGGACAAAGATTGAGGCGTTGTTGATGAGGAGACTGACCGGCCCCATTTTTTTTTCAACCTCGCGGGCCATTTTTTCAATCGCTGTTTTCTCACGAAGGTCGGCCTGAAAGAGTTGGAGAGTCTGCCCCTCTTTTTGAAAGAGAGATTTTAACTCTTGGGCCTCGTTCGCTGAAGAATGGTAATGCAGGGCAACAGGCACCCCTTTTCGGCCTAAGGCGAGGGCGATCTCCCGGCCGATTCTTTTCGCCCCGCCTGTCACCAAGGCTATTTTCCCTTTAATCTCCATTGACCGTCCTCGCTTTTTTCACTAGAGCTTGCCTTCTATAATCATGACAAAGATTGAAAAGCAAACAGGCGTTCAGGGGATGGTCATCCTTGTGACCGGTGGGAGCGGCGATATCGGCTCTGAGATCTGTCGCCTCCTCTCCAAACAGGGGGCTCGGGTTGTGGTGCATTACCATACAGCATCGATCCGGGCCAAGAAGCTCGCCCAAGAAATCGATGGCTTTTTAGTTCAGGCCGATCTGAGTCAAGAAAAAGAAGTGAACAGCATGGTTGAAAAGATTGCGGACGAGGTGGGACCTGTGGAAGGGCTCATTAACTGTGCCGGTTTTCCAATCAATAAAGAGACCCAAACTTTTTGGGACGCCCCGTTTGAAAAGAATACCGCAACGATGTTTGAAAAAGTTTTTGCCGTTGATTGCATCGGGGTGGTCCTCGCCTGTCAGAAAGTCCTTCCGGTGATGAAGAAAAAACGGTTCGGGCGTATCGTAAATCTTGTTTCAACCCCGGCGGTCACCCGGCACGACAAAGGGTATCCCTTTACGGCGGCGAAGGCGGCCCTCCTGGCGCTGACCAAGAGTTTTGCCTTGGAGGTGGCTCCTTTTCAGGTAACGGCCAATGCGATTGCGTTGGGGACGATCGATACCCATTGGATGGATCTCTATGGTGAGACTGAAAGAGCGAAGGCCCGCAGGAGAATTCCGATCGGTCGGATCGGAACACCGGCCGATGTTGCCGCGGCCGCTTCGTTTCTCGTTTCTCGTGAGGCCGGTTATATTACCGGCCAGACTATTGTTGTGGATGGGGGAGATATTAGCCATTGAGCCGAACCAATCCTCGAATGCATCAAATACTTTCAAAGGTGTTGAAACCGCAACAACGGGGAGCGATTGCCATTTTAGTGAGTGGGGGATTGGATAGTTCTGTCTTGCTTGCGGAACAGGCGGCAGCGGGGAAAAAAGTTTACCCTGTTTTCATTGAGACTGGCCTCCACTTCGAACCGGCCCAGAAAAAGATTTTGGAAAAATTCATCCAAAAACTTTCCTATAAAAATATCCAACCGTTGACGACTCTCTCGCTCCCGTTGCGGGATCTTTATGCCAAGAATCATTGGGCGGTTTCAGGAAAGAAGGTTCCTTCCCTCAAAACTGCTGATGAGGCAGTCTACCTGCCAGGTTGGAATCTCCTGCTCCTGACCCCTGCCTTCGTCTTTGCGGCACAAAATGGGATTTCAAAAATCGCCCTCGGTCATCTTTTTCATAATCCATTCCCCGACAGTCAGACTTCTTTTTTTAGAAAACTGGAACGGACTGCCGAAGAGGCTTTTTGGCGAAAAATCCGTGTCGAGAGACCTTTCCGACATTTGAAAAAGGAATCGGTGATTCGGAGGGGCAGAAAGTTCCCACTAGAACTGACGATGAGTTGCATCAACCCCACGACGACGAAGCATTGCGGTGCCTGTAACAAGTGTGAGGAACGTCACAAATATTTCATTAAAGCCAAGGTCCCGGACCCAACCGTCTACGTCCGAAAGATGGTCGGTTGACTCTTTTTGAAGAAATAGGTTAGGTTGCCACCACTATGTATCGTGTCACCAAAGAGATCCATTTTTGCTATGGGCACCGTTTGATGAACTACAACGGGCCTTGCATGCACCCGCACGGGCACAACGCCAAGGTCGATATCGATCTTGAAAGCGAGACGCTGGATAAACGACACATCCTCTACGAGTTTGGTGATCTGAAGGAGATTGTGAAGGACTGGATCGATCGCGAGCTGGATCACAAAATGCTTCTCCATAAGAATGATCCGTTAGTCCCAGCCTTGCAAAAACTGGATGAGCCGGTCTACCTTTTTGATACGAACCCGACCGCCGAGGCAATTGCCCGGTTGATCTATGATTATGCCAAATCAAAAGGGCTTCCGGTGAGGGAGATTCGGGTCTGGGAAACTCATAGCTCCTACGCCGCTTATCGGGAGAAAGCATGACGAAACTGCTTGTCCTGCAACATGCCTCGACAGAAGGGTTAGGAACCTTCGAAGCGGAACTCAAGGCAAAAAACTTTGAAATCGATGTCCGTCACCTTTACAAAGGGGACCCTCTTCCGAGTGAGGATGACTTTCTAAGCTTCGTCGGCCTGATTTCGATGGGGGGACCGATGAGTGTCAACGATCAGAAAAAATATCCCTTTTTAGCCCACGAAGAAAAACTGATCGTCGCCGCCCTAGAGCGAAAGAGACCAATTTTGGGGATCTGTCTCGGTGCCCAGATGATTGCCAAGGCCTGTGGGATGAAGGTCTATGGCGGGCCAAAAAAAGAGATCGGCTGGAGTGAGGTCTGCTTAGATGATTGGTTCGCCAAGAGAAATCCACTTTTCTTCCAACTGAACGACCCACTCACCGTCTTTCAATGGCATGGCGAAACATTTGATATCCCGGTTGAAGGGTACCGACTGGCGAAGAGTGACCTTTACCCGAATCAGGCTTTTTGTTTTAATGGGAACGCGCACGGGCTTCAGTTTCATCCCGAAATGACGGAAGAGATGATCCGTACCTGGGTTCAGAACGCCAGTGGTGAGCTGAGCCCTGAAGAGGCGGAGAAGATTTTGAAAGAAACAGTGCTTCATCTTCCCGCTCTACAAAAGATATCTCGGAAGTTGATGACCGGTTTTACCTCCCTCTGTCGTGATTCCAAGACACAAGCGAGTGGGTAGTCTCTTACAGTGGTTTGATCGTTCCCAACGGGTTCTCCCGTGGCGTGAAAATAAAGACCCTTACAGGATCTGGGTCTCCGAGATCATGCTCCAGCAGACGACGGTCAAGACGGTGTTGCCGTACTACGAACGGTTTTTAAAAAAATTCCCAACACTTGAGAGTTTGGCCAAAAGCTCTTTGGATAAGGTCCTCGTCGCCTGGTCCGGTCTTGGTTATTACTCGCGGGGTCGTAATCTGCACAAAGCGGCTGAGATCCTTGTTAAAGAATACAATGGAAAATTTCCGAGAGACGTCCAGGAGTTACAAAAACTCCCCGGTATCGGTCGTTACACGGCCGGTGCGGTGGCCTCGATCGCCTTCGATGAAAAAGTTCCACTGCTGGATGGCAACGTCATCCGGGTCCTGACCCGTCTCTATGCTTTGCGGGGGGATCCGCGTAAAAATCCGCTCTTGGAAGAGTTGTGGGGCAAGGCAGATTCTCTCCTGCCACAAAAGCGGTGTGGTGATCACAATCAGGCGTTGATGGAACTCGGCGCGACGGTCTGTCTGCCGAGGGAACCGCTCTGTCTCCTTTGCCCGTTGAACGATTCTTGTGAAGGGAACAGGCTGGGGATTGCCCGTGAACTCCCTCAGAAAGTTAAAAAGAGTTACCACAAACGGTATCGTCTGATCACCCTGATTGAAAATAATGGCCGCTACCTGATCGCTCGTAAATCGGCCAAGAAGTTGATGGGCCGTTTGTGGGAGTTTCCCTCTTTTGATCTCAAGAATGAAAGGATCCCGGACTCCCTCTCCCGGATTGTCGAGAAGGTCCTTGGGATCCGGGTCAAAAATGCCACCCTCATCGGAAAGATCAGCCATGCCATCATGAATGAACGGTTTGTGGTTCCCGTCATGAAGTGTAAGGTCGTCCGCCTCAGGCGGACGACCCCTACGCAACAGTTTTATACCGGCTTTCGGTGGATCGATCCGAAGAAACTGGCCGAGTACCCGACCTCTTCAGTTAACCGGAAGGCACTGGGGTTACTATAAAGGAGCTTCGTCGCGGCGCATCTTGCCAACCTGGACATCTTCTTCGAAGAATTGAAGAAGTCTGTCTTTTTGTCTTTTGGCATCTTCATACCCCAGTTCAAACAGTTGTTTGAGGTAGGCGGGATCAAAGAGGAGGTAGGAGAGTAGATCGGCCTCTGATGATTCCTGTGTCGCCTTGAAGAAGATCCGATGCCAGAGGGCCAGTTTTAGGTTCCCCTTTTTAATAAAGTCGGCCGCCATGGAACCGATATCGACCGAGGGGTAGAGGGTTAACTCCTCGATCTTTCGGATCCCCCGCCGGGGGATATGTTTCAAGATACCATCCTTGGCGATCGCCTTGTTCAACTCCTCCAGATATTGCGGCCCATAGAGTCTTGTCGACCAGTCGATAATCCGGTTCATCCTCTTCATCATCGTCATGTCGTATTCGAGATGGTCCAAAAAGATGGAGTTAAAAACCTTGCCGACAATATGTCCGAGCGATGGGGGTTTCGTTTTTTTTACCGGTTTCTGTTGGAGCGGAGAATAGCGAAGCGCGATGATCAAGATCTTCTCAGCCCCTAGTGCAACTGCCGGAGAGATTGGTGTAGTTTGGCGGAGGCCACCATCACAGTAGTAGGTTCCGTCAATGTCGATCGGTGGAAAAAGGATCGGGATGGCGGCCGAGGCCATCGCATGGGTCTCGGTGATGGTTGTTTTGACCGCATCGGGTGTCCCGATGTAATTTAGGGAAGAGTCCTTTTCCAAAAAAATAACCAGCTGGCCGGTCTGGATGTCGGTTGTGGAAACGGCCAAGGCCCCGACCACCCCCTTTTTCATATTTTTAGAAATATTTTGCCAAGAAATCTCACGACCCAGAAACTCCCTGAGGGGGGAGGTGTCCTGTAGAGACTTGTAGAAGGTGAAAGGGACTGCCTCATCGAGACGCTGTTCTTTGATCCATCCCAACAGGTCATGTTTGATCGTTTGGAAAATCGCCTTGCCGACAGAGAGGGCACCAGTTTTATAGATACGGGAAGGGGAGAGCATCTCCCAGAGCCGTCGCATTTCACGTCCCTGTAATTCGGGGTCGTGCGCTGTGGCTGCCAGAAAACAGGCGTTGATTGCCCCGACGCTCGTGCCGGTCAGGATATCAAAGCGCACATTCTCTTGAGGGAGACCGGTTCGGATGTAATGAATGACCCCCCCTTCGTAGGCGCCACGGGCACCACCACCGGAGAGGACGAGACCGATAAGAGGTTTTCTAGACACTCCGCTGACTATATCAGATCAGGCCCAGTTTTTTTAGTTGTTTTTCAGTGAAGGCAATCGCTTCTTCAGGGCTGGCCGCCGGAATCATTCCAGGGACGGCCCAGCTGTCTAAGCCGACGACAAACTTTTTGAAGGAGAGGGAGTGACCGATTTCTGAAAGCGTGCCGGGGCCACCACCAATAGCGATCAGAGAATCAGCCGCTTGGGCGATCACCGCATTTCGGGCATACCCCAGTTTTGTGGCAATCGGTATCGTGACATATTGGTTTGCGTCGCTAGCCTTCCCACCGGGGAGGATCCCGACGACGACCCCTCCTTTTTCAGAGGCCCCTCGAGAGACTGCTTCCATCACCCCTTCGAGTCCGCCGCAAATAACAATCCATCCCTTAGAGGCGATTAACCGACCGACCGCAACGGCATTTTCAGGATCCCTATTTTTCGGTTTGGAGGCCCCGATAACGCCGATCAATGGTTTTCTTGGGCCCATGCCCTGTATTAAATGAAAAAAGCTTCCCTTGTAAACCGTTTTTTATTAGGATCCGCCAGAGTGACTCTTCCGCTCTTTGCCGGGGTTTCAATTGTTTCCCTTTTCCTTGGTTACACCCTGTACGGCCGGTTTGTGGCGCGGCAGTACGCCTTGAATGATGCGACGCCGACACCAGCCCACCTCCAGAATGATGGCGTTGATTTTGTCCCCACCAAAAAGTTCTATCT
>JAUSKE010000153.1 GCA_030649435.1 Deltaproteobacteria bacterium | reverse complement strand
CGAATACCAATACCACGGTGCGAACCGACTCGGGGCGAATGCACTTGTCGCCTGTATCTACGGTGGGATGGTTGCCGGACCGTCCGCGGTGAATTACATCAAGGGACTCAAAAAATCGACGGCCGCGGTAGAGTCTAGATTCTTTGATGAAGAGTTGAAGCGGCAGCAGGAGATCAACAACCGACTGATGAAAACAGATGGTTCCGAAAACCCGCACGTCCTGCACAAGGTTTTGGGAGAATGGATGACCGAGAATGTCACCGTCATCCGGTATAATGAAAAGTTGGCGAAGATGGACGACAAACTTTTAGAGTTTTTGGATCGTTACAAAAATATCGGCCTGCCGGATAAGGGGGGCTGGGCGAATAATGAATTGGTTTTTGCCCGCGAACTCTATAATATGCTCATCCTGGCCCGCGTGATTACCCAAGGGGCGTTCCGTCGGAACGAATCGCGAGGGGCGCACTACAAGCCGGAGTTTCCGAATCGGGATGATGCGAACTGGCTTAAGACAACGAAGGCACGCTACACACCAGAAGGGCCGCAGTTTACCTATGAAGATGTTGATACCCAGTACGTTAAACTAAGGCCGAGGAAATATGATTAACAATAACCAGGCCCAACGGGCCGACGAGGGGGAGGCTCCATCGGGCTTTGCCCGTGGAGGGGGCGACATGAGCCCATTTAAATGAAAAACGTCTATTTTAAGATTAAGCGTCGCGATCAGCCGAATGGCGAGGCTTATTGGGAGGAGTTCGAGGTCGAGTACAAGCCGGGGATGAATGTCATCTCGGCGTTGATGGAGATCCAGCGGAACCCGGTCAACGCCAAGGGGAAAAAGACGACACCGGTGGTTTGGGACTCCAACTGTCTCGAAGAGGTTTGCGGCGCCTGTTCGATGTTGGTCAATGGCAAGGTCCGCCAGGCCTGTTCAACGCTGGTGGCAAAACTAACTCAGCCGATCACCATCGAACCGATGAGCAAGTTCCCCTGTGTGCGGGACCTGCGGGTCGATCGTTCAAAAATGTTCGAAAGCCTGAAGAGGGTCAAGGCCTGGGTGCCTATCGATGGGACCTACAATTTGGGAGCCGGCCCCCGGATGAGCCCGAAGGAACAGCAGATTGGCTACGAACTGGCTCGTTGCATGACCTGTGGCTGTTGTCTGGAAGCCTGCCCACAGGTGAATGACAAGTCCGACTTTATCGGTGCCGCGGCGATTTCTCAAGTGAGGCTCTTCAACATGCACCCCACCGGACGGATGTATAAAGATGACCGCCTCGATGCCCTGATGGGCAAGGGGGGGATTGGGGATTGCGGCAATGCCCAGAATTGCGTCCAGGCCTGCCCGAAAGAAATCCCTTTGACCACCTCGATCGCCGAGGTCGAACGACAAATGACCGGACGTGTCTTCAAAAAATTGTTGTCCGATTAGTCAAAACAGTTTACTCTCCCGACAACCTGTGAATTCAGAAGAAAACGGACTCTCGCGCGAGCTCGGATTTTGGGATGCCACAATGATTGTGGCAGGCTCGATGATCGGTTCCGGTGTTTTTATCGTCACCGCCGATATGGCCCGCCAGTTGGGCTCGACCGGGTGGCTGCTCGTCGCCTGGGTCGTGACCGGTCTCTTTACGGTGGCTGCAGCGCTGGCGTACGGTGAACTCGCCGCGATGATGCCAAAGGCGGGAGGGCAGTACATCTACCTCCGCGAGGCCTATTCACCACTCTACGGGTTTCTCTACGGCTGGACCCTTTTTCTCGTCATCCAAAGTGGAACCATCGCGGCGGTCGCCGTCGGTTTTTCACGATTCTTGGGGGTCCTTGTCCCTTCCGTTTCGCCGACTTCCTGGATTCTGCCGCCGATCAATATTTCTTCTGATTACGCGATCAGTCTTTCAACACAGCAAGGGGTGGCTATTCTTTTGGTCTTCTTTCTCACGCTCCTCAACACGCGCGGCTTAAAATTGGGGAAGACAATCCAGAATTTTTTCACGACGACCAAGATCCTTTCGCTCTTTGCCTTGATCGGCCTCGGCCTCTTCTTCGGAAAAAATGCCGCAGCGGTACAGGCGAATTTTTCAAACCTCTGGGCGATCCGAAACGTCTCTCCGATCCATCCCGATTTTTCTTTCCTCCCGACGGTGACGGCAGCGGGTGGCCTTTTTGGCTTGATGATCGCCTTCGGGGTAGCGCAGGTTGGCTCTCTCTTTTCGGCCGATGCCTGGAACAACATCACCTTTACAGCCGGGGAGGTCAAAAATCCGAAGAGGGATATTCCGCTTTCCTTGGCAGTCGGCACTGGATTGATCATGCTGCTCTTCATCCTGGTTAATGTCGCCTACCTCGTGACCCTTCCGATTGAAGCGATCCAGCAGGTGCCAGATGACCGGGTTGCGACGGCGGTGTTGAAGGTGGTTTTTGGGGATGTCGGCGCCGTCATCATGGCGATTGGGATTATGATTTCCACCTTTGGTTGCAATAATGGACTGATCCTGGCTGGGGCCCGTGTCACCTATGCGATGGCACAGCATGGCCTCTTCTTCAAAAGCGTTAGCCGATTAAACGCCAAAAAAGTTCCGGCGATCGCCCTCCTCTTTCAAGGGGTCTGGACCGCCTTGCTGATTCTTCCACGGACCCGCCTCCATGATACAGCGGGCAATCTTCTCATCGATCCGGTGACCGGGATGGAAAAATACGGGAACCTTTATTCGAACCTCTTGGACTATGTCGTTTTTGCCGTCCTGATCTTCTACGTCCTGACGATCGGCGGACTCTTTCGTCTGCGGAAGAAGAGGCCGGACGCGGAACGACCGTACCGGGCGTTCGGTTACCCGATCGTTCCCTTCCTTTATATTGTTGTGGCGATCCTGATTATGATGACGTTGCTCGTTTATAAAACTCAAACCACTTGGCCAGGACTCGTGATCGTCCTTGCCGGGATCCCAGTCTACTTTATCTGGAAGAGGAGTGGTACACCCAAGGGTGCTTCACCCAGGGGTGCTTCGTGATGAAAGAACTGTTTAGAAAAAAATCGCTCGAGCAGTTATTGGCCGAGATGAAGGGGGAAAGCCGACTGCGTCGTGTCCTTGGGCCCCTACAGCTTACAAGTCTTGGCGTTGGGGCGATTATCGGGACCGGGATTTTTGTCCTGGTCGGTCAGGCGGCACATGACAAAACAGGCCCGGCACTGATCCTCTCATTTGTAGTCGCCGGGATCGCCTGCATCTTTGCTGCCCTCTGTTATTCTGAATTTGCCTCGATGGTCCCGGTCGCCGGTTCCGCCTATACCTATGCCTATGCGACGATGGGAGAGCTGTTTGCCTGGGTCATCGGTTGGGACCTGGTTTTGGAGTACGCGGTTGCCTCGTCGACGGTGGCGCATGGTTGGTCGCACTACTTTCAGGATTTTATAGGGATCTTTCATCTCAAGCTACCACACGTTTTAACGACGGCGCCGTTTGATTATAATCCGGCGCTCGGGAAACTGGTTCTGACCGGCACGGTGATTGACCTGCCAGCGGTGATTATTACCGCCTTGGTGACGATTGTCCTCGTCGTCGGGATCAAGGAGAGCGCTACCTTTAATACGACGATGGTCGCCATCAAGTTGGCCATTGTTTTTTTCGTGATCATCGTCGGGGCCTTCTATGTCGATGTCAGAAACTGGCACCCGTTCGCCCCATTCGGTCTTTCCGGAATAAGCTTTTTTGGCAAGACCCTTTGGGGTCAGATCGGTAAAGGAGGGGAACCGCTCGGGATGTTGGCCGGCGCCGGGACCATCTTTTTTGCCTACATTGGTTTTGATTCAATCTCGACACACTCTGAAGAAGCGAGAAACCCCCAACGGGATGTGCCGATCGGGATCATCGCCTCGCTCATTTTGTGCACCTTGCTCTACGTGGCGGTGGCAGCGGTTTTAACCGGTATGGTACCGTACGATAAAATTCAGATCGATGCGCCGGTCTCTGATGCCTTCCGGCAGATCGGTCTCCCCTGGGCACAGTTACTGATCTCACTCGGGGCACTATGCGGCATTACCTCTGTGTTACTTGTGATGATGCTCAGCCAGGCGCGTGTGTTGCTGGCGATGGCGCGTGATGGACTCATTCCTCCCAGTTTTTTTGGGGCGATCCATGAAAAATTCAGGACCCCCTGGAAGTCGACGATCCTGACCGGTTTTTTTGTCGCACTGCTCTCCGCCTTTTTGCCGCTTCGGATCCTGGCGGAGCTGGTCAATATTGGAACGCTCCTCGCATTTGTCATGGTTTGCGCCGCTGTTCTGATCATGCGGAAGAAACACCCCGAGGCCAAACGTCCCTTCCGGGCCCCGTGGGTGCCATTAACACCGATTTTGGGGATCCTCTTCTGCCTCATGCTGATGTTCTCGCTCCCGGCTGAGAACTGGATTCGTCTTGCCGTCTGGCTCTTTTTAGGCTTTGTCATCTACTTCGGTTATGGCCGTCGCCGGAGTCACCTCGCCCGCCCTACTTACTGACAGGGCCGTTGTTTATATGGCAGTCCGATAGGACTTTCAACCGGCCCTGTAGTACTGCAAGTCCGCAAGGTGTCTTTTAAATTACGGACTTGCTAGTAGGGGCTTGCAACTCCCTCCGATTTTCTGCTAAAGGGGGGCCTCGATGAAGATCCACGAATACCAAGGCAAAGAAATTTTAAAGAAATACGGCGTCCCAGTGCCTAAGGGACAGCTTGCGCTGAGCGTCGCCGAAGCGGTTGCCGCAGCCGAGCGGATTGGGGCTCCGGTTGTGGTGAAGGCGCAGATCCATGCCGGTGGGCGTGGCAAGGGGGGCGGTGTCAAGCTTGCCAAGACTCTGGATGAGGCCAAAACTTATGCCGGACAGATTCTCGGGATGACACTCGTCACCCCGCAGACCGGTCCCGAGGGAAAAGTCGTCAAAAAAATTCTCGTGGAAGAGGGGTGTGCCATTGCCCGTGAACTTTACCTCGGTGCAGTGCTCGATCGGGTCCATTCCCAAGTGACAATCATGGCAAGCGCCGAAGGAGGGATGGAGATCGAAGAGGTGGCGGCAAAATCCCCCGAAAAGATTTTCAAGATGCCGGTGGACCCAATCGCCGGTGTTGACTCAGTGAAGACTCAAGAGATTGCGACTAAGTTGGGTTTTGATAAAAGTATTTCCGAAAAATTTCTTATCTTTGTGAAGGCGCTCTACGAGGCGTACCTCAAGGCGGACTGTTCCTTGGCCGAGATCAACCCGCTCGTCGTGACCAAAGATGGAGAACTCTTGGCCCTCGATACCAAAATCAATTTTGATGACAATGCCCTTTTTCGTCACCCGGATTATGAAGCGCTTCGTGACTTGGACGAAGAAGACCCGAGTGAGATTGAGGCGAAGAAGTATGATCTTTCTTACATCAGTCTCTCCGGAAAGATCGGTTGCATGGTCAATGGTGCAGGATTGGCGATGGCGACAATGGATATCGTCAAACTCCATGGTGGCGAGCCGGCAAACTTTTTGGATGTTGGCGGTGGGGCGACGGAGGAGAAAGTCGCGGCCGCCTTCAAGATTATTCTGGCCGACTCAAAGGTGAAGGGGATTCTGGTAAATATTTTTGGCGGGATCATGAAGTGCGACACGATTGCAAATGGTGTTGTCGCAGCGGCACGGCAGACGAAGATCAACGTCCCTGTCGTCGTGCGGCTTCAGGGGACAAATGTGGACTTGGGAAAAAAGATTTTAGAGGAGTCTCAACTGAATTTGATCTCTATTGATGATCTGGATCAGGCGGCGGAAAAAATTGTGGGGTTGGCAAAATAAATGTCAATACTCATCAACAAAAATACGAAGGTAATGACGCAAGGGATTACCGGCTCGACCGGCCAGTTCCATACCCGTCAGTGTGTGGCGTATGGGACTAAAATGGTGGCTGGCGTCACCCCAGGCAAAGGGGGGCAATGGTTTGAAATCCCGGAAGGTGACGCCCCGATGGGGGGTATCGGGGTGGAGAATCGGGATTCTCCCCCCGATTCAAGCCGAGCATCCGGCTCTGCCGGTGCGAGGCGAATGAGTGGGATCCCTATTTTTAATTCGGTGAAGGAGGCTCGAGAAAAAACTGGGGCGACGGTTTCGGTGGTTTACGTCCCGCCAAAATTTGCAGCAGGAGCCATTCTTGAGGCAGTCGAGGCTGATCTGGATCTTGTGGTTTGTATCACCGAAGGGATCCCAGTTTTAGACATGGTGATGGTCAAGCGGAAAATGCAGGGAAAGAAGACGCGACTCATCGGCCCTAATTGCCCGGGGATCATCACGCCG
>JAUSKE010000144.1 GCA_030649435.1 Deltaproteobacteria bacterium | reverse complement strand
TGATATTCTTGGAGCGGCCTAACTTCAAGGCTCGCCCTTTTGAGTTCGCAGATCGCTTGGGCCGCCGCCTTGGCTGCCGCCACGGTCGTAAAATAAGGGATGTTACAGACGAGTGCCGTCCGCCGGATCGAAAAAGAATCGAGGGCCGATTTTCTTCCTTCTGGGGTATTGATTACGAGCGAGATCTTGCCATTCTTCAGGGCGTCGACGATATGAGGACTTCCTTCCGCCACCTTATTAATCGGTAGCGCCTTGATCCCGTTAGCGCTCAAAAATTGAGCGGTCCCAAGGGTCGCAATGATTCCGAATTGGAGGTCTCGAAAGGTACGGGCTGTTTCCAGGATATCGTTCCCCTTGTCCTCGTTACGGACGCTCAAAAAAACCTGCCCCTGCATCGGGAGCGCATTGAAGGCAGAGAGCTGCGACTTGGCGAATGCAGCGCCGAAGGTCCAGTCAATCCCCATGACCTCACCGGTCGATTTCATCTCTGGCCCGAGGATTGTATCGACCCCAGGGAATTTGCTGAACGGAAAGACTGACTCTTTGACCGAGAGGTGTTTGGGGACTCGTTCTTTGGTGAGACCAATTTTCTTAAGGCTCGAGCCGGCCATCACCCGCGCGGCGAGTTTGGCAAAAGGGATTCCTGTCGCTTTCGAGACGAACGGTACCGTTCGCGAAGCTCGAGGGTTGACCTCTAAGACATAGATCTCCCCTCCCTTAATAGCATACTGAACATTCATAAGACCGATGACCGATAGTTCCAACGCCATCAGCCGGGTTTGTCGTCTGATTTCATCGATCATTTCTGGTTTCAGTGAGTGAGGTGGCAGGCAGGTGGCGCTATCACCGGAGTGAATCCCAGCCTCTTCGATATGTTCCATCACCCCGGCAATGACCACATTCTTTCCGTCAGAAAGGCTGTCGACGTCAATCTCGATCGCTGCCTCAAGAAACTTGTCGACCAAGATCGGGTGTTCGGGAGAAGCGACCACTGCCCTTTCCATGTAACCTCGAAGAGACTCCTTATCGTAGACAATCTCCATCGCCCTCCCCCCAAGGACGTACGAAGGACGAACAACAACAGGGAATCCAATCTTGCAGGCGATTTTCTCCGCTTCTTCCAGGGAACGGGCGGTCCCATTTTCCGGTTGTTTGAGTTTTAATTTACGGATCATGGTGGAAAAGAGTTCACGATTTTCAGCCCGGTCGATATTTTTAGGAGAGGTTCCGATAATCGGAACGCCCGCCTTGGCAAGAGAAATTGCCAGCTTCAATGGGGTTTGACCCCCTAATTGGACGATCACACCGAACGGCTTCTCCTTTTCAATGATGTTCAGGACATCTTCGTAGGTGAGCGGTTCAAAGTACAACCGATCCGAGGTGTCGTAGTCGGTTGAAACGGTCTCCGGGTTACAGTTGACCATGATTGTTTCAAACCCTTCTTCTTTGAGGGCAAAACTGGCATGGACACAACAGTAGTCAAACTCGATCCCCTGCCCGATCCGGTTTGGCCCGCCCCCCAGGATCACAATTTTTTTCTTCTTGGTGACGTTCGACTCATCTTCTTGATCGTAGGTTGAATAAAGATAAGGGGTGTACGCTTTAAACTCGGCGGCACAGGTATCGACAACCTTGTAGACTGGAAGAATCTTTTCTTTTTTACGGAGGCGACGGACTTCTAATTCCCCTGTCTTCCAGAGAAAGGCGAGGCGTCGGTCCGAGAACCCCATTTCTTTTGCCTTCTTTAGGAGATTTTTCCTCCCTTTCTTCGACACTTTCTTCAAGATTTCTTCAAACTGGATAATCTCTTCGATCGCTTGAAGGAACCAGGGGTCAATCTTGGTTAGGTCAAAAATTTCTTTGATCGTCATCCCCTGACGAAAGGCATCTCCGATGACCCACAATCGATCTGCATTGGGGATTCTCAATTTCTCTCTGATTTTCTTTTTTTCCTTCAGGATCGATTCAAAACCGTAGCGATCGATTTCGAGCGAACGGATCGCCTTCTGGAGCGATTCCTTAAAGGTTCGACCGATCGCCATCACCTCCCCCACCGCCTTCATCTGTGTTGTTAAAGTGGCATCCGCCTGGGGGAATTTTTCAAAGGTAAAGCGGGGGATCTTGGTAACCACGTAGTCGATGGTTGGTTCAAAACAGGCCGGTGTGTACTTGGTGATATCGTTCTGGATCTCATCCAGTGAATAACCAACCGCCAATTTTGTGGCGATCTTGGCGATCGGAAAACCGGTTGCCTTCGAAGCGAGTGCCGAACTTCGTGAAACACGGGGGTTCATCTCAATCACCACCATCTCTCCAGTTTTTGGATTGATGCCAAACTGAATATTCGAACCACCGGTGTCGACGCCGATCTCTCGAATGATCGCGACCCCTGCATCCCGCATGATCTGGTATTCTTTATCCGTCAATGTTTGGGCCGGGGCAACGGTGATGGAGTCGCCGGTGTGGATCCCCATTGGGTCAAAGTTTTCGATAGAACAGATGATGACGACATTGTCTTTGAAGTCACGCATCACCTCTAACTCATACTCTTTCCACCCAAGGACCGATTGCTCCATCAGGATCTGATGGATCGGGCTTGAAGAAAGCCCCCAATGGAGTTGTTCTTCCAGCTCCTTTTCGGTCCTGGCGATACTCCCACCAGTTCCACCGAGGGTGAAAGAAGGACGGATAATGATCGGCAGTCCGATCTTTTTGCCGAAGAGCTTTCCCTCTTCGACTGAGGTGACGGTTTTCCCTTCCGGGACGGCGAGTCCGATCTTTTTCATCGCCCTCTTGAAGAGTTCACGGTCTTCCGCCTTTTTGATGCTGGGTAACTTGGCCCCGATCAACTCAACCTTGTAATGGTCGAGGACCCCACTTTCTGCCAAGGCGACGGCAATATTAAGAGCCGTTTGTCCCCCAAGGGTTGGCAATAAGGCATCCGGCCTCTCTTTCTCAATGATCTTTTCGACGATTTCGGGGACGAGTGGTTCAATATAGGTCCTGTCGGCAAAGTCAGGGTCCGTCATGATGGTCGCTGGGTTGGAGTTGACGAGCACCACCTGGTACCCTTCTTCTTTCAACGCCTTGCAGGCCTGGGTTCCGGAGTAATCAAACTCGCACGCCTGTCCGATCACAATTGGACCAGAACCGATCAGCATGATTTTTTTGATATCGGTACGTTTAGGCATTAGGCTCTCTTCATCATATCGACGAATCTTTTAAATAAATAATGGCTGTCATGCGGCCCCGGCGATGATTCAGGGTGGTACTGGACCGAGAAGAGCGGAAATTTTTTGTGGGCCAGCCCTTCGACCGTTTTGTCGTTAAGGTTTATGTGGGTTACCACCGCCTTTTTCTTGAGTGAGTTGGCGTCAACCGCAAAGCCATGATTTTGGGTCGTGATCTCAACCTTGCTCGTCGTGAGGTCCATCACCGGTTGATTCGCCCCGCGGTGACCGAATTTCAGTTTGTAGGTTTTGCCGCCAAGGGCCAGGGCTAGGATCTGGTGCCCTAGGCAGATCCCAAAGATTGGGACCTTTCCGATCAGTTTTTTTGTATTTTGGATAACATCGGTGACCGCTGCCGGATCGCCGGGACCATTCGAGAGAAAGAGACCATCTGGTTTTTTCGCCAAAATTTCTTCGGCGGTTGTTTTGGAAGGGACCACTGTGACATCGCAACCAGCCGCGACGAGATTGCGCAAGATATTTTGTTTGATGCCGAGGTCGTAGGCAATGACTCGTAGGGGCGCTGCTCGCTGCGCCCTTCTCGAATGGGGCGCGCCAAGGGACGCCCCTACATTTTTTCTATACCCCTCCCCCAACCTCCAGACCCCCTCCGTCCAATGGTACGGTTTGGAGCAAGTTACCTCTCCGACCAGATTCCGTCCCTCCATCGGTGGCTCCTCGCGGAGCCGCTGTCTCAGCTTTTTTTTGTCGTTTGTTATGGTAGAGAGGATCCCCATCTGTGCGCCACGATCTCGCAGATGTCTTGTCAGGGCGCGGGTGTCGATCCCCTGCAGGGCGACAATACGACGTTCTTTCAGGTAAGCACCCAGTGATTTTTGAGAACGAAAATTGCTCGGGGTTGGGTGGTACCGCTTAACCAAAAATCCGGCAACGTGAACTTTTGGTGATTCAATATCTTCGGCATTGACGCCGTAATTCCCAATTTCGGGATAGGTCATCGTTACAATCTGAGCCTTGTAGGAAGGGTCGTGCAGGATCTCCTGGTAACCGGTCATGCTGGTGTTGAAGACAACCTCGCCGATCGATTCTCCCTCGGCACCGAAAGAGACTCCTTGCAGAAATGTGCCATCCTCCAGGAGCAGAAACCCTATTTTCTCCTTCAATCTCGAAAGACCACCTTTCCACCGACGAGGGTGGTGTGGACCTCCCCTTTCAATCGCCACCCGTGGAATGGGGAGTTCTTCGACCGTGACCGGAAACTATTGATGTCCACGACACGGGACGCTTTTGGGTCAAAGAGCGTGATATCGGCATCAGCCCCAGGCTGAAGAATTCCTTTGTTCTTCAACCCTAATATTGAAGCGGGTCCTGAGGAGAGAAGCCGGATAAGTTCGCTAAGAGTTAATAATTTTTCTTCAACAAGTTGAAGCGATAAACTTAAAGCTGTTTCGAGGCCTATAAGGCCGTTGGCGGCGAGGTGAAACTCCACCTCTTTTTCGAACGAGGCGTGGGGGGCATGGTCGGTGGCAATCGCTTGGATCAATCCTTTTTTGAAGCCAAGTTTTAATTCATCGACCTCTTCTTGTTTTCGGAGTGGCGGTCTCATCTTGGCAAGCGTGTTGTAGCCGCGGACCATCTCGTCGGTCAGTGTAAAATGGTGGGGTGTCACTTCACAGGTGACCTGAACCCCCCTCTTCCGGGCCGCCGTGACTAGTTCCAAGGAACCTTTTGTTGTGAGGTGCGCCACATGGAGCCGTGCCCCTGTCAGTTCTGCAAGGGCGATATCACGAGCAACCATGATCTCTTCAGCGGCGTTTGGAGAACCGGGGAGCCCCAACTCGGTAGCCACCAGTCCCTCATTGATTGATGAGGCACCGGAGAGTGTTTCATCTTCGGCGTGCGAGATCACAAGCAGCCCAAAACCGCGCGCGTACTGCATCGCCTTTCTCATCAGGGCGCTGTTCATCACGGTTCGTCCGTCATCCGAAATCGCAACGATCCCCGCCTCCGCCATCTGACCGATGTCGGCGAGTGACTCTCCCTTTAATCCCCTTGAGATGGCACCAACCGGCAGGACGTTCACGATCCCCTCTTCCTTCGCCTTCTTCTGGATAAATTCGGTGATGACCGCGTTATCGTTAACCGGTTCGGTGTTCGCCATGCAGACGACGGTTGTGAACCCACCCGCCGCTGCTGCCGCGGTGCCACTCCGGATTGTCTCTTTATATTCCTGCCCCGGTTCCCTGAGGTGGCAGTGTAGGTCGATAAAGCCTGGGGCGACGATCAAGCCGTCGGCATTGATTGTTTCATCGGCGGCGGTCGAGATCTTTCGTTCAACCTTTTGAATTGTTCCATTGTTAATCAGAAGGTCGAAGTGCCCTTCTCTTTTTGAGGCGGGGTCAACGACTGTTCCGTTTTTGATCAGTAGTTTCATTTTTTTACCCTTTGATTGGCCCAGAGCGAGAGCACCGCCATCCGGACGGCGATACCGTTCGCCACTTGGTCGAGAATCACTATGCGCGGGCCATCCGCACTCTTTGAATCGGCAATCTCCGGATCAATCTCGACCCCCCGGTTGATCGGTCCCGGGTGCATGATGAGTGTCCCTTTTTTAATAAGGGGAAGGAGGTCGCGGGTGAGTCCGAAAAATCGGGTATATTCGGCGAGGCTTGGAAAGTTAAGGGTCTCCTGCCGCTCTTTCTGAATCCGGAGGAGCATGATGACGTCTGCTTCAGGAATATGTTTGGCAAATTGCGTTGAAACAGTGACCCCCAGTTTTTCAATACCGGGAGGGAGGAGTGTTGCTGGCCCGACGACCGTCACCTTGGCTCCCATTTTGGTAAAACCATAAATATTGGAACGAGCCACCCGGCTGTAGGCGATGTCGCCAACAATTAAGACCCGTTTGTTTTGGATCTGGCCGAGATGTTCTTTGACGGTGAAGAGGTCGACCAGCCCTTGAGTCGGGTGTTCATGCGAGCCATCTCCCCCGTTAATGACGGAGGCCTTGGTGTAGGAGGCGATCAGCTGAGCGGCACCACTCGCGCCGTGCCGGATGACGAGTAAGTCCGGCTTCATCGCCTCGAGGTTTTCGATCATATCTTTGAGGCTTTCCCCCTTGGTGAGACTGGAGGCTGACGGCGTAATGTTAGTCATTTCTGCAGAAAGATTTCTTTCAGCGATTTCGAAGGAAGTGCGTGTTCGGGTGGAAGGCTCGAAGAAGATGTTGATGACCCTCTTTCCCTTGAGGTCATCCCCTTTTTCTTTTCTCTGGAGGAGTTTTTTGAACTCTTCGGCCTTCTTGAGAACGAGGGTTAATTTCTCTTCAGAGAGGTCGCGAAGGCCTAGGAGATCTTTGGAGGGCAAAAAAAAACCCTCCGCCTGAGGCGGAGGGTTTTTTCGAGGACGACGATCCTTCTTTAAAATCATCGGGGCGTTAGATACAGAAAGAACTGCTTACTGTCAATAGTTTTCTCATTGAATCCACTTCCCAAAACGTTCCCATCGGAGCCGTTTATCGTCGGTATCGAGCGAGAGCCAGATAAACATTGCCTTCCCTTTGAGGTTTTCGAATGGCACGAATCCCCACTCCCGGCTGTCGGCGGAGTTGTCTCGGTTGTCGCCCACAACGAAGAACTGTTTTTCGGGGACCGTGACCTCACTCACCTCAGGGTGTGGGTAACGATCGAGCTGCATCAGGTGTTTGACCCCCGCAAGGTTTTCAAGATGGTAGTCGAATTTTTCCCAACCGCGGTAATACGGGACCGATCGAAGCCCGTTCAAATCGTTTGCCGTCGCCTCTGGGATGATCTTAAGCTGTCGGCCTGGGAGTTTATCATCGGCATCGACACGAAGCATTTGACTCGTGACCTTTTCCCCGTTGACGAAGATTGTATCCCCTTCAAATCGTAGGTTGTCTCCCGGAAGCCCGACAACCCGTTTGATAAAATCTTTATCCTCATCCACCGGCCAGATGAAGACGACCACATCTCCTCTCTCCAGATTTTTGAAATGATTCAACCAATGTTTGGTGAAAGGGACCCGAAGGCCATAGATAAATTTATTGACGAAGATATGGTCGCCGATCAAAAGCGTCGGGATCATCGAACCGGAGGGGATTTTAAACGCCTCGACCACGAATGAGCGGAGTACAAAGGCGATTAACACCGCGACCAGAAACGATTCGAGATACTCCCTGATTTTTCCCTTTGTCTTCATTAGTCAACCTTGAGGACGCTCAAGAACGCCTCTTGCGGGATCTCCACGTTGCCGACCTGTTTCATCCGCTTCTTACCTTCTTTTTGTTTTTCGAGCAACTTTCTTTTTCGGGAAATGTCGCCGCCGTAACATTTGGCGGTCACATTTTTTCGAAGGGCAGCGACGGTTTCACGGGCGATGACCTTGGCCCCGATCGCCGCTTGGATCGCTACCTCATACTGTTGTCGCGGGATCACCTCGCGGAGTTTATGGACCAGTTCGCGCGCCCGGTAGTAGGCCTTATCCTTGTGGAGGATAATCGATAGCGCATCAACCAGATCTCCGTTGACGAGGATATTTAAACGGATCAGGTCCGACGGACGCCAATCAAGAAATTCATAATCGAGTGAGGCGTACCCTTTAGAAAGCGATTTCAGTTTATCAAAAAAATCAAACATGATTTCGCAAAATGGGACCTCATAGACCACCAAGATTCTTTCTGGTGAGAGGTAGTCAATCTTCTTCTGGATCCCCCTTCTCTCCTCGCACAGTTTGAGGATGTTTCCGAGTGTGGTGACGGGGGTATGGATATGGACCAAGACAAACGGTTCACGGATTTCAGCGATCTCCTGTGAGGAAGGCATCTTCGCCGGATTGTCGAGCTCCAACAGTTCGCCGCTGATGGTGGTGATTTGGAAGAGGACCATCGGTGCCGTTGAAATCAATTCAAGGTTGTATTCCCTCTCCAACCGTTCACGGATAATCTCCAGGTGGAGGAGTCCCAAAAAGCCGCATCGGAAACCAAAGCCCAGGGCGGTCGAACTCTCGGGGGTGAAGTTAAAAGAGGCATCGTTCAAACGGAGTTTTTCGAGGGCGACCTTAAAGTCCTCGTAGGCGGCCGAGTCCACCGGAAAGAGCCCGGCAAAGACCATTGGGTTGACCTCTTTAAATCCGGGGAGTGGTGCCGAGGTGGTGTCGTGTTCCTCGGTGATTGTGTCACCGATCCGTGTTTCGTGGACCGATTTGACGACGGCGGCCAGAAATCCAACCTCCCCTGTTTTTAATTCCCCCAACTCTTCTGCAGCGGGGCTGAAGACCCCAATCCTTTGAACCTCATAAATTTTACCGGTGGCATGGAAGCGGATCTTCA
Source organism: Deltaproteobacteria bacterium (assembly GCA_030649435.1). Lineage (GTDB taxonomy): Bacteria > UBA10199 > UBA10199 > JACPAL01 > JACOUP01 > JAUSKE01. The sequence continues at coordinate 51 of JAUSKE010000144.1, read as the reverse complement.
TCCCTTTTTTAAGCGTCCCATCGACGATCCGGATCAGAGAGACAACCCCTT
>JAUSKE010000140.1 GCA_030649435.1 Deltaproteobacteria bacterium | reverse complement strand
CTACGTGTTGGAGGTCAACCCTCGGGCCTCGCGAACGGTACCGTTCGTCTCGAAGGCGACAGGAATCCCTTTTGCAAAACTCGCCGCCAGGGTGATGGCTGGCTCGAGCCTTAAGAAAATTGGTCTCACTAAAGAACGAGTCCCCAAACACCTCTCGGTCAAAGAGTCAGTCTTTCCGTTCAGCAAATTCCCCGGGGTCGATACGATCCTCGGGCCAGAGATGAAATCGACCGGCGAGGTAATGGGGATTGACTGGACCTTCGGCGCTGCGTTTGCCAAGTCCCAGCTCTCCGCCTTCAATGCGCTCCCGATGCAGGGGCAAGTTTTTTTGAGTGTCCGTAACGAGGACAAGGGGAACGATATCCTGGAAACGGCGCGTACTTTTCGAGACCTTCAATTTGGAATCATTGCAACACAAGGGACCGCTCAATTTTTGAGCGCCAATGGGATCAAGGCGCTACCGATCAACAAGGTAGCGGAAGGAAGTCCTCATATCGTCGACGCCCTAAAGAATGGCAAAATCTCGCTCGTGATTAATACCCCAGAGGGAAGAAAATCGGCCCTCGATTCTTTTTCAATCCGGCGAACGGCGCTCGTCTGTAACATCCCTTATTTTACGACCGTGGCGGCGGCCAAGGCGGCGGCCCAAGCGATTTGTGAACTCAAAAGGGCGAGCCTTGAGGTCAGGCCGCTTCAAGAGTACCAAAAAAGTTATTGAATTCTAAAAAACTTCAGTGTTTAATACCCGAAAAGGGAGGGAACCATATGGCTGCAGCTGAAAAAGGATACTGTGTCAAATGTAAGGCGAAGAGGGATATGGGTGAGGCCAAGCAGGTGACGATGAAGAACAAACGGCTTGCCCTGAAGGGTAAATGTACCAAGTGTGGTACCGGGATGTACAAGATTCTAGGAAACAAGAAGTAGGGCTGGTTTCAGGCTTTATTGACTAAAAGGCGTCCTCACAAGGGGCGCCTTTTTCTATGGATCACCAGCATCCATAACTTTACATAATATATATTATGCGACGTTAGCTATTAGGAGGACTGGCCGTTCGAGGGAGGCCCTTCATCTGCGGCAAGATAGGTATAGTCCCCTAAGGCTTGTCGGTATTCATCCAGAAGTTTCATCCCAAGGGTTGGTTTGATCCGGTCTTCCTTAATGGCTGCATCGACCACCCTCTTGAAGTTCCGAACCAGATCATTGGCATCGTATTGGGTGCTCTGGAGGACGTGCTCGATCGTGCTCCCCCTAATCACCTCTTCCAGGTAGAAGCCGGATTCTTCATCCGGGTCCAGAAAAACATGAACCTCATTGGTCTTGCCAAAAAGGTTGTGCTCATCCCCCATGATGTCCTGATAAGCCCCTGACAGAAAAATTCCCAGATAGTAAGGCTCCTTCCCAATCGGGTGCAGAGGGACAAACTCCCGGACATCGTGCATATCGATAAACTCATCGATCTTCCCCTCGGAGTCACAGGTGATATCCACCAAGGTCGCCCGGTTCACCGGCTCCTCATTCAGACGATGGATCGGGATGATGGGAAAGAGCTGACCGATCGCCCAGTTATCCAAAAGGGACTGAAAGATTGAAAAGTTGCAAACATACTGATCCGAAAGGCTGTTCTCGAGCTCAAGGATTTCCTCAGGGATATGGCCATTCTGACGAAACTTGGTCACGATCTGTTCTGCCAGCTGCCAGTAAAGGTTCTCTACCTTTGCCTTGACCACAAGGTCCAAAAGCCCGACATCAAAGAGCCGCCTCGATTCTTCCTTGATCTGCTGCAAGGCATGGTAGACTTCGAGAATATTTTTCTTGTGAGGGATTTTCCGCCTCAGGGTCAGGATATCCCGAATAATCTTATGTTCCTTGTCTGAATCAGTCACTTTCATCAATTTTGATTCGTGGCTCTTCTCAACATTGGCAAACGCCTCAACCACCAGCACGCTATGGTGAGCCACGGTTGAGCGACCGCTCTCAGAAACGATGATCGGGTACGGGACCTTCTCCTCATCGCAAACGTCCTTAATATTGTAGACGACGGTAGAGGCATACTCATCGAGCGAATAGTTCATCGACGAATGGAAGCTGGTACCACTGCCGTCGTAGTCGATCGCCAGCCCTCCCCCAACATCCAGATATTCAAGCTTGGCCCCGAGTTGAATAAATTTTGCAAGATACCGGGTCGCTTCTCGAACCGCCTGCTTGATGTTCATGATGTCGGGGACCTGCGACCCGATATGAAAGTGGATCATCTTGAGACAATGTTCCAGCTTGTTTTCCTGGAGCGATTCCCACGCCTCAAGGGCCTCCGAGGCGGTCAGACCAAACTTGGCATCCTCCCCGCTGGAGTCGGCCCACTTACCGGAACTCTTGGAAACCAGTCTTACCCTAATTCCGATCATTGGTTCCACTTCCATCTGCTGGGCGATCTTGATAATCCGCTCCACCTCATCAACCTTCTCCACAACAAAAATAACTTGTCGCCCCACCTTCTGCCCCAAAAGCGCCATCCGGATGAAGTGATTGTCCTTGTACCCGTTGCAAATAATCAGGCTCTCAGGATTATCATTGATGGAAAGTCCCGCCACAAGTTCCGGCTTGCTACCGACCTCAAGCCCGTGACCGAACTCCTTTCCAGCATCAAGTATTTCTTCAACAACCTCTCTTAACTGATTAACTTTTATTGGGAAAACACCTTTATAAACGTTTTTATATTCGTGCTCTGCGATCGCATTTCGAAAGGCGTGGTTGATCGCCCGAACACGATGACGAATGATATCCTGAAACCGAATCTGAAGGGGAAGGTTCAGCCCCTTTTCCTTCGCTGCCTGAACCACATCCATGAGAGAGATGCTCCCCCCCTCCTGTTGCAATGGCGAAGAGAGCACTTCACCCTTCTCACTCACCGAAAAATAGGAAGAACCCCAGTTGCTGATGTTGTAAAGACGATCCGAATCAGACACCGTCCAGATTTTTTCTACTTTTGGTGAGGGGATTTCTTGAGAATGAGAGGACTGACGTTCAACTTCCTTCAAAATCGGCTGGGCCATTTTATTTTTTACTTCGAGAAATATTTAGATCCTTTTTAACCTGCCGTCAAACAATTTCTCACCTAAGAACCGATTTTGATCAACTAAACTGGATCTCGACAACCGCCCCCCCTTTGGGCTGATTGAAAAAATGGGGCTCTAACCCACCGATCTCGGCAATCTGGAGACAGAGAGAAAGACCGATACCGATCTCCGAGGCTGAGGCCAGGTCCCCCTGCTGATTCAGCGCCGAGAGCAGCTTTTCTGAAAATCCAGGACCATTGTCCGACAAACGAATCATCACCTTCCCATTCGACCGCCCCACAAAGAGAGAGCAGGAAGTCCCCGGCGGCGTATGGTCTCTAATATTTCGAACAACGTTGTCGATCAGGTAATAAAAAAGTTTTGGGTCGACACGAACCTTCGCCGGACGATCAATCCCTGTGGCATCCAACTGGATCGGGTTCCCAAGGGTCTTCTCCCAGCGTGAACGATGCTCCTGGATCCAGGGGATGAGCTCCAAAAAGACCGGCCTCACCAACAACAACTTTCGCTCCGAGTCGCTCACCTGAAGGACGGTATTGATTGTTTCCGCCATTCGCTCCACCTCTTCAAGCGAGCTCTTGAGGACCTCCCGGTAATCTTTCGTCGTTGCCTCTTTTCGCAATAAAGCGGTCTCCGCCTCCCCACGTAAAATGGTAAGCGGCGTCCTTAGCTCGTGGGCCACATACCGGCTCATCTTGCGGATCTGTGAAACGGCCGCTCGTGTCCGCTGTGTGAGAAGGTTAATCCCCTGCACAATCTCCTCCAGATAGGCTTCTCGGTCCTCCAGCTTGAGCGGAACCCACTGTTCCATCTTTTGAGGGTCCATCCTCTGAAGGTGATTGGCAACTGTAACGACCGGCTGCAGCAACCTCTCCGCCAAACGACGTGACAAAAAGAGTGAAACACCGATCAGAAACGTGAGTAAGAGGAGGTACTGCCACCAAAGATGCTCAAAAATCTGTGAATAGCGCGGTAATGGGATCGCCACCTGAAGATAATAAGGACTCTTCTTTCCCTCCCCCAAGTAAGGGACAACCAGGGTTTCGTAACGCCTCTGTTTTCCTGTAACGGTCAAAAAAGTAGGCTTCTTTCCCAGTAGCTCAAGATGGTCTGGAAGACTGTCATAATCACGCCCAGCCGTTGTGAAAACTAGTTTGCCTGAGGGATCATAAATCCGGACAACCTTGTTAATCTTTTCCATCTCGAGGGCATCCTCGATGAAAAGATTCAATTGTTCGAAATCGTTGAGTTCTGAAAAACTGGAGATCCCGAGTGAGATCAGGCTCGCCGCTGAGGCCTGCAGTTGGTTCCGAACAGAATCGCGGTGGCTTTGAACCAAAAGCGCAACGGTAAAAAGGGAGGCAATGAGGGTGCTGATCGCGGTAATCACCCACATGGCAACGGCAATCTTTGACTGGAGAGAGGATTTCACGCCTTCTTAAGGTTCCCCGATCCAATAACCGGCCCCACGGCGATTTTGGATCAACGGCTTGAACGCTTTATCGACCTTCGAACGAAGGGAAGCGATCGTCACTTCCACCACATTACTCTCCGGAGAATGATTCATGTCCCAAGCCTGATCCAGAAGTTCCATCCGCGAAAAAATCTTACCCGGATGCCGGACCATCAGGCAAAGGAGACGGTACTCCTTAGCGGTCAGGTCGATCTTCTTATCTTGACGAATCACCCTCTGCGTTTCGAGATCGATCTTCAGGTCTTCGTAAATAAGAAGCGTGTCCTTCGCCCCATTTTGCCTCTCCCCTCCCCGTCTGGTCAGGGTTCGTACCCGTGCCACTAGCTCAGCGATGTGAAACGGTTTGCCAAGATAATCATCAGCCCCTTCGGTCAATCCCTTTACCTTGTCTTCAACCTCCGAGAGGGCCGAGAGAACCAGTATTTTTGATTTTGGCGCGGCATGACGGATCTCCGACAGAGAGTCTAATAGATCACGACCGGAAACCATCCGGTCCAAAACAATCGCTTCATAAGAATAGGTCTTGAGAGAACCGATCAGTTCGGTCCGATTCACGACCGCATCGACGACCATCCCTTCCGCCGACAACGCCTTATGGATAAAGTTTCGAACCTTTGTCTCATCTTCAACGACAAGGATGCGCATGGGGGAGGTATAAAAGAAAAAACTCCCAAAAGGGAGTCTTTTCTTTATCTGTAGCGGGGGTGGGATTTGAACCCACGACCTCCGGGTTATGAGCCCGGCGAGCTACCGGACTGCTCCACCCCGCAATTCGGTATGCGGATCTAAAGAGTTTTACCCCTCTTTGTCAAGGGGCGATTCGCCCAAGGGTGATCCACCCAGCGGTTGTTCCTCGTTCAACCCTTCAAGCCCCTTTTCAATATCCTTTAAATCTTTCAATCCTTTTTCAAGGAGGTTAAACGCCTCCTTTTCCTCATCATCCATTTCAGAGAGACGAAGCGCCAAGCTGGATGTGTCCTCAAAAAGAGGTTCAACCTCGTTTTCCCTTGCCGCTGAAACAGCGGCCACGGCACGCTCTTCAAAATCCTTGGGAGACGGAAGATCGCTCAGATCCTTGAGTCCAAAGGTCGAGAGAAACTCCGGCGTCGTCGCATAGATGAGCGGACAACCCGGCTCATCCTTTTTGCCAATCACCCGAACAAGGCGACGGTCCAAAAGCCCCTTCAAAACCCCGCCCGAATCGACACCCCGCACCTCTTCAAGCTCCGGTCGGGTGACCGGTTGCCGGTAGGCAACAATCGCCAGCGTTTCAAGCGCCGGCACCGAAAGGCGTGGTGGCCGTTTCTGCTCAAGCTTGCGGAGCCAAGGAGCCCACTCCAGACCGGTCCGGAGCTGGTACCCCCCGCCAACCTCAACGAGGCGAAAGGCCCTCCCCTGCTGTTCGTATTCCCCTTTTAATAGTTCTAAAATTTCATGGATCATGCCAGTTGAAACCTCCTCATCAAATGCTGCCCGGATCTCACCGACGCTGAGCGGCCGACCTGAAGCAAAGAGGATTGCCTCAATCACTTTTTTCATTTCTGAATGTTCCATGGTTAAACCTCCATTAACTGCGAATGTAACCAGATCTCCCCAAAATTCTCTTTTTGAAGAACCTTGATCATCTTCAAACGAGCCATCTCGAGGACGGCAAGAAACGTCACAACCAGGTCTTCGCGTGTTTCTGCCTCTTGAAAGAGAGAACGCCACTCGAGATCTTTTTTCCCCTTGAAAAATTCGACCAGTTCCAGCATTCGCGCTGAAACATTCACCCTTTCCACTTTCACCTCGTGAAAAGTCCCCTTGGGCAGTCGCTGCCAGACGGTATGAAAAGCGGACAACAGCGCGGAGAGATCAACTTCCAACTCCTCTTCGACAACCTCGAGAGAAAATTTTTCGGCTGGTCGGGCAAAGAGATCACGACCCAAGAGAGGTCTCGCCTCCAGCCACTCGGCCGCTTTTTTAAACTTTTCATACTCAAGGAGTCGGCGGGCCAATTCTTCCCGCGGGTCAGGTCCTTCTTCTTCCGCCTCTGACGGCTCCGGCGGCAGGAGCATCTTCGACTTGATATAGGCCAATTCCGAAGCGGTATAAATAAACTCACCGGCCAAATCGATGTTCAACTCCTCTGCCGTAGAAAGATAGGCCAAGTATTGATCCAAAATAAAGGCGATCGGGATATCGTGGATATCCAGATCGTTCTTACGGATCAGGTAGAGGAGCAGGTCGAGCGGTCCTTCAAATCGCTCGAGATGAACCTTCTGAGATATCTCAATAGTTGACAACAGGTCGCTCATATCTTCATCGCCTTCCTGACTTTTTCCATCATCTCTTGGGCCACCGCCCTCGCCCGACGAGCGCCATCTCCCAGGAGCTCATCCATCCGATCCGTCTGCCCCAACCATTCTTCCCTCTTTTTTCGGATCGGATCAAGAAACTTGTTGATCGTTGCCGCCATCATTTTCTTGTCTTCGACACAACCGATAGCGGCCGAACGACATTCCCTGTCAATCTTCTGGATCGTCTCCTTTTCCGAGTGGAGCTTGTGGTAATCAAAAATAAGGCAGACATCCGGGTTGCCCGGGTCTTCACGACGTTTTCGGTCCGGATCGGTAATCGCCGACAGTACCTTTTTCTCAATGGTCGCCGCTGAATCAGAAAGTGTGAGGCAGTTGTCATAACTCTTGCTCATCTTGCGACGATCCATCCCCAAAAGTTTCGGCGCCTCAGTCAAAAGTGGTTTCGGTTCGACAAAAAGTGGGCCGTAGAGGGAATTGAAACGGCGAACGATTTCGCGGGAAAGCTCAATATGAGGGACCTGATCGACCCCCACCGGGACCTTGTTGGCGTTATAAAGGATAATATCCGCCGTCTGCAGGAGTGGGTAGCCTAAAAATCCGTAGGTTGAAAGATCCTTCGTCGTCAGTTCCTGTTGCATCTCCTGATAAGAGGGAACCCGTTCCAGCCAGGGAACAGGAACGATCATCGAAAGTAATAGATGAAGCTCGGCATGTTCCTTGACATCCGACTGAACAAAAATCGTTGCCTTCTTCGGGTCAAGGCCGACCGCAAGCCAATCGGCCAGGATCTCCCGTCGCGATCCGGCAATCCCCTGAGGTGAACTGTATTCGGTGGTGAGTCCATGCCAATCGGCGATAAAAAAGAAACAATCATACTGATTCTGAAGAGTCAGCCAATTTTTGAGAACGCCATGGTAATGCCCCAAATGAAGTTTTCCGGTTGGCCTCATACCGGAAACAACCCTCTCCCTGGAATTATTTTTCGTCATGGGAGAAGAATCCTCGCCATCCAGTAAACAGGGATCGTTACGTAACGCAAGACTCCCAGGTAGAGAGCCGCGAAGAGGATCCAAAAACCGTAACGACCCACCTTTTCAAAACTGTACAGATATTTTTCGGGGAGCAGGCCGGCCAGGATCTGGCTCCCATCGAGCGGCGGTATCGGGATCAGATTAAAAAAAGCGAGCATCAAGTTCAGATAAACGGCCGTTTGCAGTATCTCACCAACAATAAAGATCGTGTTATTCACCAACCTGAAAGAAGCCAAGGCATGCAACAAAGCGGCAAAGACCAAGGCTAATAGAATATTGGAGAGAGGTCCAGCGGCACCAACCTTCAGGTTCCCCTTTCGTCCCCCTTTTAGACGGGAGACGTCGACCGGCACCGGTTTTGCCCACCCGAAGAGGAGAAGTCCCGGCATCAGGAACATCATCAGCGGAAAGAGGACCGTTCCGATCCAGTCAATATGGGCGAGCGGGTTTAGGGTAAGTCGCCCCATCACCTTGGCGGTATCGTCCCCCAACTTGTTTGCCACCCAGGCATGGGCGCACTCGTGGAACGAAAGAGAGAAGAGAAATGCCGGGAAGAAAACGAGAAAAAGCTGAATTTTTTCGGTCATTTTGGGGCAATATAACTGCGCCCCTATCAGTTGTCAA
>JAUSKE010000141.1 GCA_030649435.1 Deltaproteobacteria bacterium | reverse complement strand
AGATCACCAAGGCGATGAAGATGGTCTCGGCGGCCAAACTGCGTCGTGCGCAGCAGAGACTCGTGGCGGCAAGGCCGTATACGGCAAAATTGGACCTCCTCGTTAAAAATGTCGCCCAGCGCTACCAACAGGCGGTGGCGGATGGGAAACCGATTGTTCAGATCCCGCTCCTCAAAAAATCTGAGGTGATCCAAAAGGCCGAATTTTTTATCCTCACTTCAGATAGAGGCCTCTGTGGTGGCTTCAATGGGAATCTTCTTCGTCGGACGGAGGATTTTATCAAGAAGGGGAGGGGAACTTATCAAGATATCACCCTTTCTGTTGTCGGCAAAAAGGGACGCGATTTTTTTCGTGCGCGTCAGGTGCCAACCGGAAAAATCCTGACCGGTTTGTACGATGGATTTGATTTTGATCAAGCGATGAAACTCGCGACCGAGATTGCCGAGGGGTATCAAAATGGGCTCTTCGACAGTTTTTTTCTCGTTTATAACGGTTTCAAATCGGCGATTTCTCAAGAGGTCCGTTTTGAGCCACTTTTGCCAATAACCCTGACTGATGAAAAACAGGACCTGCGGGAAGTTGGTGTAGAGGCCATTTATGAACCATCACTCAGCGAGGTCTTGGAAAAACTCCTCCCTCAGTGGTTGGCGACCCGGATCTACGCCGCCTTTTTGGAATCGATCGCCAGCGAACAGGGGGCACGGATGGCAGCGATGGAAAATGCGACGAACAATTGCCGCGACATGATTTATCGGCTGACTTTGCAGTTGAACCGGATCCGCCAGGCGGCGATCACAAAAGAATTGATGGACATTGTTAACGGTGCTGAATCGTTAAAATAATAAAGGAGAATGGGAGAGGTTTATGAAGCTTAAAAATATTGAAGGAGAAAAAGGTATGAAAGCAAAAGAGCTAGTTCGGGGACGAGTCACACAGATCATCGGTCCGGTTATCGATGCCCAGTTTCCGGCATCTAATCTGCCCGAAATTTATACTGCCATCAAGGTAACAAACCCGTCGATTAACGACAAGGAGTGGAACCTGACTTTAGAAGTCGCTCAACATATCGGTGAGAACACGGTTCGCTGTGTGGCGATGGATTCTACCGATGGGCTGGTTCGGGGCGCGGAGGTTCTGAATACCGGCGAACCGATCCAGATGCCGGTCGGCAAAGAGGTCTTGGGACGGATTGTTAATGTTATCGGCGAGCCGGTCGATGAGATGGGTCCAGTCCAAAACAAAAAAAGTTACCCGATCCACCGCAAGCCACCGACCTTTCTCGAACAATCAACTGCCGTAGAGATGTTTGAGACCGGAATCAAGGTGGTTGATCTCCTCGCCCCTTACGCCAAGGGGGGAAAGATCGGTCTCTTTGGGGGGGCCGGTGTTGGTAAGACAGTTATCATCATGGAGTTGATCAACAACATCGCCAAGCAGCACGGTGGTTTTTCAGTCTTTGGTGGCGTCGGGGAGCGGACCCGTGAAGGGAACGACCTCTGGCACGAGATGAAGGAGTCAGGCGTCTTGGCAAAGACCGCCCTCGTTTATGGCCAGATGAATGAACCGCCGGGAGCCCGTGCGCGAGTCGGTCTGTCGGCGTTAACGGTTGCCGAATATTTTAGGGATGAAGAACATCAAGACGTTCTCCTCTTTGTTGATAACATCTTCCGTTTCACACAGGCAGGGGCCGAGGTCTCGGCGCTCCTTGGGCGTATCCCGTCGGCCGTCGGTTACCAACCGACTCTGTCCACAGACTTGGGAGAACTGCAGGAGCGGATTACCTCAACGACAAAAGGATCAATCACCTCCGTTCAGGCGATCTACGTGCCGGCCGATGATTTGACCGATCCGGCGCCGGCAACAACCTTTGCCCACCTGGATGCCACAACGGTTCTTTCCCGTCAGATTGCTGAGTTGGGTATTTATCCGGCGGTCGACCCGCTCGATTCCACCTCCCGCATCTTGAGCCCACAGGTAGTTGGGGAAGAGCATTACAAAGTGGCCCGCGATGTCCAAAAAATTCTACAGAAGTACAAGGATCTTCAGGATATTATTGCGATCCTTGGGATGGATGAACTCTCGGAAGAAGACAAACTGATGGTGGCGCGTGCGAGAAAGATCCAAAAATTTCTCTCGCAGCCATTTTTTGTCGCCGCCCAGTTTACAGGGCTTGAAGGAAAATATGTCAAACTCTCCGAGACGATTCGTGGCTTTAAGGAGATCGTCGAAGGGAAGTATGACGAACTGCCGGAACAGGCCTTCTATATGGTTGGAACGATCGAAGAGGCGTTGGCCAAGGCGGCAAAACTGGCAGCGTAATTTTTTATATGTCAGATAAACTGCAACTCAATATTTTGACGCCTGCGAAGACTATTTGTACCGACCAGGCTGTCGATACGGTAACAATGCCAGGGGCCAATGGTGAACTGGGCATCCTCCCCGGACATGCCACTCTCTTGACTCTCCTTGGGCCTGGAAAAGTCACCTACCTTCAGGGGAGTCAGTTGCACTCCTTTGAGATCTCTGGCGGTTTTGCGGAAGTGGTCGAAGATCGGCTGATCCTTCTTTTGGAAAAAGTGGAACCTGTTTGATTTAAAGAAAAAAAGGGCGGCCCCACGATGGGACCGCCCTTTTTTTTGAACGTTTACTTCTTCTCGGGAGAGGTAGTTTGGGCAACTACCTTGACCTGTTTCGCGGTGGTCGGCCCCTGTACGACGACATGTTCCTTCATCTTTTCGTACTTTTTGGGACCGATCCCCTTGATCTTGACCAGTTCTTCCGGCGATTGGAAAGGCCTTGTCTGCCTAGCGGCAAGGATCTCCTCCACCTTTTTCGCCCCGATGCCTGGAAGAAGCATCAGCTCCTTCTTTGTGGCGGTATTGATATTCACAACCCCCTGGATTGCCCCTTCCGACTTCTTCGCCTCGGCCGGCAGGGGTGCAGCGAAGAGCGACAACATGAGTGCTCCGAAGAGCAGTTTGGATACAGTTTTCATTTTAGTCTCCTTTTTGTTTTTGTTTGATCTGTCGGTCTCGGATATGGATCCGGCCGTTGACCGGAATCGCATCCAAGACAACATTGATTGAGTTGTCACGGTTTAAAAACCCGATACCGATCTTTGTCCAACGATCCTTGTCATTGCCATCCCGCTCCGTGATGGCATAGACATCCTTTAAGTGAATAGACTCTTCCATCAAGATCACCCCCTTTATACTGATTATTTTTCCCGACGCGCCGGGATGTCAGAAAGATTCTGCAAGAGATGTGCCATCAGGTTTTGGCTATGGAAAAAGAGAGTTAGTTTAAAAGGGAGTTCGATTTTCGAACCGATGGTACGATTTTACTACCGGTTCCGTTCGATGGCGAAATTGGCGAGGGCGGTGAGTGCCTCTTTTTCAATGGAAGGCTTGAACTGGACCAGCTCCCCCTTGGCCCGAAGGACATACTGTTTGGCAAGGTTCAAGGTGTAGGTGATCCCATCGTATTTTTGAATGATACTCAAAATTTCTTTTAGGCGTCGTTCTTCTAACTCCTTGGCAATTAGCGCATCTTTGATGATGCGGGATTCTTCGGGGGTCGCTTTTTTGAGGGCGATAATGAGCGGCAAGGTTAATTTTCCCTCGCGCAAGTCGGTCCCTTTCAGTTTTCCAATCTTTTCCGATTCACTCATATAGTCGAGGAGATCGTCGGCGAGCTGGAAGGAGATCCCCAGGTAGAGCCCGTATTGCCCCAACCCAAGTGCAAATTCTTCAGAGATGTTTCCCAAAATAGCGCCGATCTGACAACAGGCTGAGATCAGGATGGCAGTTTTGCGGGTGATGATCTGAAGGTAATCCTCTTCGGTGATATCCATGCTGTTTGACTTGGCGATCTCAAGCACCTCCCCCTCGGTCGTTTCAACCATGGTGTCGGTCACTTTTTTCAGGATTGATAAATTTTTCTGGCCGACCAGAATGTCGCAGGCTCGGCAGTAGAAAAAGTCGCCGACGAGAACGCTGACATGATTCCCCCAAATGGCATTGGCCGAAGACTTGCCGCGCCGCAGGTCGGCGTTGTCGACGACATCGTCATGGAGCAAGGAGGCGGTATGCATGAATTCAAGGGCGGCAGCGCAGTGGATCGCGGAATCCCCACTGTAACCGGCGATCTTTGCGGACAAAAGAACAAGAATCGGGCGGAGCCGTTTCCCCCCATTGGTGATGATATATTCACTCACATGTCGCACGAACGGGACATTCGATTGAAGCTCCCTTTGCATGAGCGCTTCAACCTTGAGGAGGTCTTCCCGGATTGATAGACAGAACGGTTCCAGCTCTTTCATTGAGGAGTTTGGATAGCCGCAACCGGCTCTATTTGTCCAGTGCAAAACTTGACGGCGTCAAGAGTTGACAGCGTCAAAAGTTGACCCGGGTTGAAGGCTCTGTTACGATCATCCCCCAATGCCACCTGGGTGTCTCCTGATCCATGGATTTACTGCGACCCCTCCTGTGATGGGGTTTTTGAAGGGGCGCCTCGAGGAGGCCGGTTTTGAGGTCGTTGCCCCCCTTTTGGCGGGCCATGGGGGAAACTGGGAACGGTACGAAGAATCCGGCTGGCCGGAGTGGTATCAGTCGGTGATTGGGCCTCTTCAGGAAATGAAAAAGAAGGTCAGCCCCCTCTTTATCGTGGGTCAATCATTAGGGGGACTTTTGGCCCTCAAACTGGCCCTCGAGTTCGGTTCGGCAATTCAAGGGATCGTTTGTCTCGCGACCCCTCTCTATCTTGATCAATTTTTGGCCCGTTTTCTCCTCCCATTCGTTTCGAAGACGCCGGTCCGGAAGGTCTATCGATTCCAATCCAAGTTTGGTCAGGCAAGCCTTGAGGATCCAGTGGCCCTAAAACAGTTCCG
>JAUSKE010000125.1 GCA_030649435.1 Deltaproteobacteria bacterium | reverse complement strand
GTGGGGGTGCTCGCGATAGGAGGCAAAGACGTAATCTTTCTGTTCTAACGCACCGATCGCCCCTGTCGCCACCGCCTCCTGCCCTATATAAAGGTGGCAAAAGCCGGTGACATACCCCTCGCCGTACATCTGGGCGACTTTCTCTTCAAAACGGCGGACGAGTAGCATCTTCTCGTAGAAAAAACGGAGTCTCTTTTGAGGGTCGTTGGGTGCCTTCATAAAGGGGCCTTTTATAGTAAGAACCCCTTGTTATGGCAAGGGTGATTCACCCACAGGATTTTCCGTAGGGAGGGGGAAATGACGCAGTCAGTTACTGTTGTTCAGCCTGAAAATAGGGGGCTAGGAGGTCCTTATACCGTTCCGATTCATCTTTGGAAAGGAGCCCCAAAAAAGCCGATCTTATAATATTTTCTTGGAAGCGATAGTTCGTGGCCACCGCTCCGTTTGGATTCCTCTGAATCGCCAGTTGAGTTGCCCGATCCTGACCGATTTTCGTCTCCAAATTGATCGGAGGGGAGGCCTTCTCGGCCGCCGCGTTCATTTCTTGATCGTAGACTTGCCCATCTTCAAACCGTTTCATTTTGGCTTCGATAACCGATCGTTCGGCCAAAACATTCTTACGAAATCTGGACATCACTTGAATCAAAGAAGAGTTGGCATTCAAAGCCCAACTATTTCCATTTTTCACGACAAGTCCCTTCTTTTGGTATTCCTGGGAAGCAGCCTCCCTATATTCCTCAGGGACTGACTTCAAATAGGTCCCAGCTTCCATTGCTTGAATCACGGCCAGGGCCAGTAACTGGTCGGACAACTCCCCAATTTCACCCGTATCCAGATTTAAGGCCCTTGCCTTAGTCATCACAGAAGAACCGAGTCGTGCAAGGGCCTCCAGCGCTATCTCTCCGTTAGACCTATCCTTGAAAAGTACTTCATTGGTCAGATCCCCCCTAAATTCTGCAATACTGCTCTGAACCTCTTCTCCAACCATCTTCACCATTTCTGAAACCATTCTCCGCTCAAAGTCGCCAATCTCACCACTATCGATCCCCATCGCCTCAGCCTCCTGAACAATATTCTCAAAAAGGTTTTCAGCGTTAACCTGACTGGAGGCTAGTTCTCGGTAGGCCCCATAGCGGAGATCTTCTTCAGGAGGTTTAACAATCGCTTCCGGTTCTCCCACATAAGGGATCCCTTCAGTGATCATCTTTGAAATGTCACGAAGCGTTCTCTGAACAGTCTCCCTCATGTGGGCTTTCTTCTCATCAGCCTTTTGGATAATACGGCCCCGAAAATCGGCGAAGCTCACCGTTTCAAATAGCCCGACATTATAACCGGGGCTTGTCATCAACCAGAAGTTACGAGCGTCTGTCTCCAATAGGTGGATCGGCTCCTCAAGCGCGATGTCAATCCGTGCGGAAGGCCCAGAAAGCTCTAACCAACCGATGATTGCCCCTACCTGTGGCAGAGCTGGATTTCCGGGAGCCACTGGCATCCCTTCCAAAATCGGCACCCGATTTCGCCATTTCACAGGATCGGCTGGAAAACCAAAAACATTCTTGGCCAGATCGGTCACCCGCTCCGCCAGTGCCAAGGGTCGGGCCATTTGCTGATCCAAAAAGGCAGGTTCTCGAAGTGTCGCTGCGAAGTAGAGGGTGTCGATAGCCTCACTGGTGTAAACAAATTCTTTGGCCAGATAAACAGATTCCTCGTGGTATTTACCCTGTTCAGGACTTTTATTTTGTTTTAAAATCTCGGCAATCTCTCGAATCTCCGGAGAGGTGGCAATCTTTCCATCCAACATTTCCGCCGAATCGTAAAGTTCACCGAGGGTGAGTGCCAATTCTCTAGACCGACGTCCCTTTTCGCCAATTTCATCAGCAATGAGCGGCGTAGGATTAAACCCGCGAGCCTGTAATTCATCTCTTTGATAGGTTCCTGAAGAATGGGTAGGGACCGGGAGAGAATCAACCCAGTTCCGGAACGCCCATTCATCTTTAACTTTTAAGGTATTGGTCGTAGAATCCCAGACAATCGCATCTGATAAGAGCTTTGAAACATCCGGGAGATTGAACGTCCCCGTATCCTGTGCCCACCACCCCCCTTCGTGAGAAACTGGATCGGCCAAGAGCTGGCGCACCGTCGATTTCAGAAAAGGATCGGACTGGGGATCTTCCACAAGAAACTGCAAATATTTGTAATTGACCGAATGGTTTGGCGCCTCCAATGAGGCCCCAGCGATAGCTGCCTGCTCGGCAAAATAGGAACCAATCCGTGTCAACCGATCTTTATGACGGAGGTATTTGTAGAGATCCCTTTTACCGATTCGGTTAAGATTTTCATAGGTCCATGGCATAAAGGTGTCATCAGCCCACCGGATGCCATTAGCGAACCATGCGGTATAGGGGTGGTCTTTGGAAGTTGTCTCCTGCATCAACCGGTAAACAGCATCATCTTCAACATCTAAGGCCGGTTCGACACCGAACCAACGACCCACTTTAAAAATGGTGGCGCCAACAGCATCGGCAATAAAGAGTTTTCCAAATCGATGCGTTAATTGAGCGGCGCCTACACGAACGCCAATTCCCTCGACGACTGCTGCCGCTTTTGGGGTGGTAAATCGGAACGCCGT
>JAUSKE010000119.1 GCA_030649435.1 Deltaproteobacteria bacterium | reverse complement strand
CCGCCTCAAGCCCGATGCCGACAATATGTAACGGCTGGTCAGCACTGTCGTTAGTTAAAGGGATCTCTTTCACCGTTTGATCACAAAGTGCCGTGGCATCAAACGCAATCTCTGAAAAACTCCCCCTGGATTCCTTGCCACCACACGAGAGAAGACCTGTTAAAACAAGGCAGAGGCAGGTTAAAAACAAACATGATTTCATCACGATTCCTCGGGATCGTTATCGGCACCCTATGACAACGGTTGCTACCTATTTCTGACCCTCTGCGGCACGACGAATGCCACGAATCACATTAGGCAGGCTCATATGGCTTCCCAAGTTGATAAGGGGTTGTGGGACATGAAGACCGGGATCATTAACAAGCGTCATTCTCAGGTGACTTAAGGAAGGGTTACGAGAATAAGGTTCAAGCTTGAAAAAACCATGACTGACCCTGAATGTCCCAACCAGCATCTGCCAGTTTAACTGATACTGTTTTTGATCGCGGGCCCGTTCATCCATCGTCAATTGATTTACCGACCAACGGTTCGTCACCGGCCAGGGGAAATCATACACCTCAAAAAGGTAACCATCCCATACCTGACCCATATGGCGCATCCACCAGGGGCCGTTGTTTGTTTTTGCCTTATCGAGTCGCACCCGCCAGGCCTCTAGAACCTCGGGAGGGATGTTTCCTGTCTGGGCAAGTTCCTTCAACTGGACGGCTGTTTCAGGAGGGATTTCCGAACTGACCGGCAGGTGGGGAAAAATCGACTTCCAGTTGTTGAAATCGATCAGAACAGCCCAAACCTGTTCGGGGTCGGCCCTGATGAGCCCTTCTGCCTTTGCATTATACTCGTGATTCTTATCGAGGGAGGACTCGACAACAATTTTCCAATCTTCTAATTTTTTAAAATAGAGCGAATCTGACTTCTGGGAGGCCTGCGCCAAGAAAGAGGAGAATAACAAAAAAACAAACAGAAAAAAAGAAGACCTTAACATCAAATTAACACTGGGCGCGACGCGAGGAGAGTTTCATCTTGTCTGAGATATCCTCCATCGGGACGGGGTAATTTCCGGTGAAACAGGCGTCACAGAACCACTCTCCCGGATTTTTTTCAAACCAGTAAAGCCCCTTCGTGGAGAGATACCCCAGAGAATCAGCCCCGATAAATTTTTGGATCTCTAGAACACTCTTGTTCGCAGCAATCAGGTCATCCTTATCCGGCGTATCGATCCCGTAATGACAAGGGCCAATCGTTGGCGGCGACGAAATCCTCACATGAACTTCTTTGGCCCCTGCATCGCGGATCATTTTCACGATCTTTCGTGACGTTGTTCCCCGAACGATCGAATCATCCACAACAATAACCCGTTTTCCCTTGAGAACCTCACGGACAGGATTCAGTTTGATTTTCACACCGAAATGACGGATCGATTCCTTCGGTTCGATAAATGTCCGGCCAACATAATGGTTCCGGATCAGTCCGAACTGAAATGGGATCCCGGACTCCTCCGCATAACCTAACGCCGCCTGCATACCGCTATCGGGGATCGGGATAACAACGTCGGCCGACACCGGGTGTTCACGGGCCAACTGCTGGCCAAACCCTTTTCTCATTTCATAAACGTCGCGACCAAAGATGTGACTGTCGGGCCGCGCAAAATAGATGAATTCAAAAATGCACATCGCCTTTTTGTGAGGGATCGCAAACGGTTTCTGGCAGTGAATCCCATGCTGATCGATGACAACGACTTCGCCCGGATCGATCTCACGAACAAACTCCGCCTCGAGAAGGTCCAAGGCACAGGTCTCGCTGGCGACGACCCAAGAATCCCCTTTCCGACCCAAAACAAGAGGCCGCCAACCGAAAGGGTCTCGCACCGCGATCATCCGCGTCTCCGTTAAGAAGAGGAGCGAGTAGGCCCCCCGGATCTGCTTCAGCGCATCAATGATCCGATCCACAAGGGAGTTTTTTGACGACTGGGCGACCAGATGGATGAGCGATTCTGTATCCATGGTCGATTGAAAAATGGCACCATGTGCCTCGAGCTCGGCACGAATCTTCTGGGCATTCACAAAGTTTCCGTTGTGCGCCACGGCAAGACCACCGCGTGAATAATCGACCGTGATCGGTTGGCAGTTTTTCGAAACGGACTCCCCTGTCGTTGAATAGCGAACATGACCGATGGCGTTCTTGCCCGGCAACCCGGCAAGAACCGGCTCCGAAAAAATATCGGCGACATGCCCCATCTGGCGGTGTGAGTGGAGAGTTTTACCGTCGGAAGAGACGATACCGGCAGACTCCTGCCCCCGATGCTGAAGGGCATAGAGGCCAAGGTAGGCCAAGTTCGCTGCCTCAGCGTGATTGTAGATACCAACTATGCCACACATCGGAGAAACCCCTCTTTCCAACTCTCGTGAAGAGCTGCCACAGGAGTCTTAACCCAATGACCAATTTTCAAGATGTCTCCAGTGACAACTCCCAGTCTCTGAACCGGGCACTTTTTGAGTCTAGCCAATTTAAGGAGCGGCTGCAAATGCTTTTCCCGTACTGTTATCAGTATCCTGGATTGGGCCTCTCCGAAGAGAAGAGCATCCGGACGTGCCGATTTGCCCAAGGCTAGATCGGCACCATACTGTTTTGGACCGGTCATGCACGATTCAGCAAGGGCAACAGCCAATCCCCCCTCCGAACAATCGTGGGCCGACTGAACCCACCCCTTCCGGATCGCTTGAAGACAGGTCTCTCCAACTTTCTTTTCTTTAGAAAGATCCAACCGGGGCGGACGACCGAGGGTCTTACCATGAACCACTCTTAAATACTCCGAACCACCAATCTCATCTGAATTTTCTCCAAGGAGGATAACGATATCCCCCTCTTCCTTAAACCATTGGGTGCAATGTTGGTCCACATTGCTCAAAAGGCCAACCATACCGATCG
>JAUSKE010000098.1 GCA_030649435.1 Deltaproteobacteria bacterium | reverse complement strand
ACCACCCGTGCCTGTCACTCAAAAAGCACTCCGCATCGAATCAACCCCGCCCGGAGCCAAGATCTTTATCGATGAAGCCGAAACGGATTGGAAAACCCCTTACGAAATTGAAAATCTTTCCCCCCAAGCCCACAAGATCGGTCTCAATTTAGACGGGTACCGCTTCTGGGAACAAACGGTCACTCTCAAAAAAGGGGAGAAAAAAGAGCTTCAAGCAAAACTTGAGATTAATTACGGAGGGCTTTCCGTTCGAACAATCCCCGAAGGAGCCACCGTCATGCTGAACAACGTCGAAGTGGGAAAAACCCCATGGATCAACGACAGGCTTCTGCCGGAGGCTCTCTTCAGTATCAAACTGATGCTGGACGGGTACGAGGAGGTCATCAAAGAGGCCAAGATCTTTTCAGGACGCCAAACGGTCATCAACGCCAGCCTCAAAAAGAAGGCGTTGGCACCCCCTCCCTAGAATGGTACAATAAAGGTCTCATGTCGGAAGAGGTCAAAGAAGAAACCGTCGTCACCAACATCCCTGAGGCGAGTGGGGATAGCAAGAAACAGGCGTATATTATCTTTCTTTCGGGCCCGCTCGTCGGCAAAATTCACCTGCTAGAGGAAGGGGCCATTACCCTGGGACGGGGGGATGACGCCACAATCATGATCGCCGACCTGGGCATTTCGAGACACCACTTAAGCCTGATTTGCGAAACAGGAAAAACTCTCATCAAGGATATGGGAAGCACCAACGGCACCTACGTGAATGGTCAACGGGTCAAAGAGTACGTTCTTAAAGATGGCGACAAAATACAAATTTCCAGCTCCACCATCATGAAGTTTGCTTATCAGGATAACATCGAGAACATCTTTCACAAAGAGCTCTACAAGATGGCGATCATCGATGCCTTGACCGGGGCTTATAACAAACGTTTTTTCGAAGGCCGCCTCAAAGAAGAATTCAGTTATTGTCTGCGAAACTCTGTCCCACTCTCCCTTCTGATTTTCGACATCGATTATTTTAAGAAGATCAACGACACCTATGGTCACCGCGCCGGTGATTTTGTCCTGACCCACCTGGCCACATTGGCCCGTTCAATCATCCGTACAGAAGATATCTTCTGTCGTTACGGTGGTGAAGAGTTCACCGTTCTGCTCAAGGGGACGGACGAAGCGGGAGGGATCTTGATGGCCGAGCGCCTCCGGCGACTTATCGAAGAGAGTGATTTCACTTTTGACGGACAGCTCATGAAGGTCACTATCAGCCTCGGGGTCACAACATTGAAAGGACAAAATTTTACTGACTCGGAGACGATGATAAAACTCGCCGATAAGTACCTCTACAAATCCAAAAACAATGGCCGTAACCGATCCACTGCTTCCTAATTGACAGGCTCTTTTCCTTCCTGTTAAGCCCTTCCAGATGTCAGCAAAGTTAATTGATGGCAAAGCCGTCGCCGAAAAAGTCATGAGTGAGGTGGCTCGCGGCGTTGAGCGTCTCAAGAAGGAAAAAAAGATCATCCCTGGCCTCGCTGCCGTGTTGGTCGGAGACAACGAAGCCTCCAAGATTTATGTCCGCAACAAGAGAATCGCCTGCGAAAAGGTCGGCATCTACAGCACACAAGAATTATTGCCCGGGACGGCCAGCGAAGAGGAGTTGTTGGGGCTGATCGACAACCTGAACAAGGACCCGATGATCCATGGGATCCTCGTTCAACTGCCACTCCCCTCTTCCATGACCAACGGGAATCCCTCTGGGATGAATGTGCAAAAAATACTCTCTGAGGTTGCCCCTGAAAAGGATGTCGATGGATTTCACCCCATCAACCTGGGGAAACTGTTTTCTGGCATGCCAGACATGGTCCCCTGCACCCCGGCCGGGATCATCAAACTGCTGGAGTCGATCAACTTCGACTTCAACGGAAAAGAAGCGGTTATTGTCGGGCGAAGCAATATCGTGGGTAAGCCCATTGCCCTTCTTTTGATGCAACGTCACGCCACAGTCACCATTTGCCACAGCCAGACAAAAAATCTTTCCGAAAAAGTCAAAAGGGGTGATCTCGTCGTCGCGGCGCTAGGGAAACCAGCCTTGATTCAGGAGGATTGGATCAAGCCGGGGGCGGTGGTTATTGATGTTGGGATGAATCGGCTCCCGAATGGTAAACTGGTTGGCGATGTGGACCCCAAAGCGGCCAGCAAGGCCTCGTTCATCACACCGGTACCAGGCGGGGTTGGCCCGATGACGATCGCGATGCTGCTTTCCAACACGCTCGAGGCGGCACGGAGACAGTCATCATGAGGGGATTCCGTGAGGCGTTTGAATCCAACGAATTTTTAGTCACGGCCGAAATCGCCCCACCCAAAGGGGCCGACATGGAACCTTTCCTCGCTGCGGCACGAACCCTAAAAGGAAAGGCCCATGCGATTAACGTCACCGATAACCAACGAGCGATTACCCGACTTTCCGCGGTCGCCGCCTCGGCAGTGCTGGTGCAAAATGGGATGGAACCGATCTGTCAAATCGCCTGTCGTGATAAGAATAGAATCGCCCTCCAGTCGGATATCCTTGGCCTCTGGGCCTTGGGGGTCCGGTCGGTGCTGGGACTCACTGGGGACTCGGTGCGAAGTGGCGACAATAAAGAAGCGAAGCCGGTCTTTGACCTCGAAGCGGTCAAACTGATCCGTCTGATCGATCAGCTGAACAAGGGGATCAATGTGGACGGTAAAGAATTAAAAGGGAAAACTGATTTCCTGATCGGTGCCGCCGTTGACCCGAACCACTATGGTCCCAAACCGTTCGAGATGCGGTTTGAACAAAAGATCGCCTCTGGCGCCCGTTTCTTTCAGACACAACCGATCTTCAACGAAGAAAAGCTCGAAGCCTTTATGAAATATGTCGAGCCGTTCAAGGTAAAAGTTCTGTTGGGCATCCTCCTCCTCCGTTCGGCCAAACAGGCACACTTCCTCAATAGCAAGGTTCCAGGGATCAAAATTTCAGAACAGATTATTTCTAAGCTTGAAAGTTCACCCAACCCTTTGGAGGTCGGCATCGATTATGCCGCCAGCCTGGTCCAACGGTACAAAAAAATCGCCCCGGGGGTTCATATCATGACAGTCGGTCACGAAGAACTCCATGCCGAGGTGATTCGGAGGAGCGGCTTGTGAAAACCCCACTCTACGAAGCGCATAAAAAGGCGGGGGCCCGAATGGTCGACTTTGCCGGTTGGGAGATGCCGGTCCAGTACATCGGGATTTCACAGGAGCACCGTCACGTTCGTCAGAAGGTCGGCCTCTTCGACGTCAGCCACATGGGAGAGATTGAAATCCGTGGTCCTCAGGCCCTCGAGGCGGTTAATTACTTGACCACCAATAACGTTCCCTCTCTCAAAGACGGTGAGGCGCAATATTCAGTCCTTTTAAACGAGCAAGGGAAGACGATCGATGACCTGATTATTTACCGCCGCGCACACGATAATTTTTTCCTCTGCGTGAACGCCTCCAACAAACCAAAGGATCTCGCTTGGATCCAAGATAAAACAGAAAAAAAGTTTGGCAACCAGGCGATCGTTGAAGATGTGAGCTCCCGTTACGGACTCTTAGCCATTCAGGGGCCGCTTGCCCTCTCTGTCGTTGAAAAACTGAGCTCCGTTCAACTCTCAGCAATGAAACCTTTTTCTTTCTTGGAGATTTCATTAAAGGGTGATTCACCCAAAGGAATCCCAGTTCTACTCTCACGAACCGGTTACACCGGGGAAGATGGTTTTGAAATTTTTGTCCCATGGGAGAAGACGGCCCTGCTTTGGGAAACCCTCATGGAAGCGGGTAGGTCAGAAGGAATCGCACCGATCGGTTTGGGAGCCAGAGACACACTCCGGGTCGAAATGAAGTACTCCCTTTATGGCCACGAAATCGATGAAACAACGAACCCCCTCGAAGCGAGTCTTGGATGGATTGTAAAACTTGACAAAGGGAATTTTATTGGTAAAGACGAATTGATTAAAATCCGAGAAAAAGGAGTTTTGAGAAAACTGGTTTCATTTCTGATGAAAGATTCCGGCATCCCACGTCAAGGTTATTCGTTGTTCAAAGATTCAACTCAAATTGGAGTTGTCACCAGCGGGACGCTTTCCCCCAGCCTTGAAAAGGCGATCGGGATCGGTTACGTCACTCCCTCCTTAAGTAAGGTGGGGACTGAAATAGAGGTTGATATTCGTGGACAAAAGAAGAAAGCTGAAATTGTGATCGCCCCATTCTATAGAAGGAGAGAAAATCATGACATTTCCTGATGATTTAAAATATTCGAAGGAACATGAGTGGGTCAAAGTCGAAGGCAATGTGGCCACCATCGGGATTACCGATTACGCCCAGGAACAGTTGGGAGAGATCGTCTTCGTGGAGCTTCCGAGTGAAGGGGAAGAGTTTGCTAAGGAGGATGTCTTTGGCGTTGTTGAATCGGTCAAATCAGTCAGCGATGTTTATGCCCCGATTAGCGGTCGAGTCATTGAGGCCAACGACCCATTGACCGACGGTCCGGAGATCTTGAATGAAGACTCTTACGGCGAAGGCTGGATTATCCGGATGGAAATAAGCGACGCAAAAGAGTTAAAGGAACTCATGTCGGCCAAGGAATATGAGGCCTACATCAAGGAAGAATCGGAATA
The DNA here is from genome assembly GCA_030649435.1 of Deltaproteobacteria bacterium. GTDB lineage: Bacteria > UBA10199 > UBA10199 > JACPAL01 > JACOUP01 > JAUSKE01. Next base: position 116 of record JAUSKE010000098.1, on the reverse strand, counting down.
GTCTTCTACCGGCCCGCAAGAACAGATCAGGTTTTTATCCCCGTAAGCATTGTCGATCCGTCCCACAGAAACCCAGAATTTTCTCTCTCTCACCCAAGAAAGTGGAAAAACCGCCT
>JAUSKE010000096.1 GCA_030649435.1 Deltaproteobacteria bacterium | reverse complement strand
CAGCCTGCCGAGTGGAGCGATATCCTGATCCGCCTGTCGGTACCGTTCGATGGTGCCGAGGTCCATCCAGTAGCCGTTATACGGAAATCCAAAAATCTTCTTCCCCTCTGCCAGCGCAGGCCGGTAGGCATTATTGATAATGCAGGCCTCCCTCCCGGTCGGGAGGTACGAGAGAAGCGGCGCGGTGAGGATCTGGACTCCGGTGAACATCATTGCTCCCGGGGGGACCTCGTCCGGCGAGGTGGGATTTTCGATGATATCCAAAATCCTATTTTTCTTGTCCATCTCCAGATAACTAAAACGGGAACCGGTTTCCCTCCTCCGTAAGACCATGGTGGCGATCCCTTTTTTCTTTTTGTGAAAATTAAAGAGGGCGGCAAGGTCGATATCGATCAAAATATCGCTATTGATCACCACGAATGGTTCCCCTTCAAAAAAGGTTTCCGCTTTTTTGATCCCTCCTCCCGTTCCCAAGATCGACTCTTCGTAAGAATAACTGATCCGGACGCCATAACGGGAGCCATCGGCCAGTTCCTTTTCGATCATCCCCCCCAAGTGGTGCAGGTTGATCAGGATGTCGCGAACGCCATACTTTTTAAAAAGACGGATCTGGTAGACGATGAGCGGGATCTGATTCACAAGGATGAGCGACTTTGGCGTGGTGTGGGTGAGGGGCTGCAACCGTGTGCCTTTGCCAGCCGCGAGGATCATCCCTTTAAATTTAGCTGAATTCAGGGACATATTTTTTCAAAAAATTAAAAAATTCATTTAGTTCTGGTTGACGCTCAAAGGCTGTCTTAACGTAGGCGAGCGAGGCCGGGATGGATGGGAGAAAGGAACTATTCTTTTTGACCTTGTCGATGTAGATGAACCGGCCGGCATCTTTCAGTTTGCGATGGATCGTGACCCAATCAAACATTTTTCGAAATGATTCTGCCTCGAGTGGGTGTTTCGCCTCTTCCCTTTTCTTTAGGTAGTGCTGGATCAGACGTTCGAGGAGCTCTTTCTCCAGCACGATATAGGAATCCCGGAGCAGGGCGACCAGGTCGTACGGGAGCGGTCCGATCAGGGCATCCTGAAAATCGAGAATCTCTAACTGCCCCTCGTAGACCATCAGGTTCCGGCTTTGGTAATCACGGTGCGTGAGGACCGTCGGGATCTTTGTCAGAAAATCAGAGATCGGTCGGCTCAATTTTTCAAAATTATTTTTTGCCTCGACCGATTTCTTGTTTTGTCTGATTTCGACACCGTACTCCCAGAAGTGATCGAGCTCCCAATCGAGCAAGGTTTTGTCGAAGGAGCGGTGAAACGCAACGCAAGTGGTCGCTTTTTCTGTTTTCACCTGAAAGTCGACCAGCAGGTCAATCGCTTTTTTGTACCAGAGCTCCTTTTCCTCGGGGTGAGAGCGGACTCGCTTCTCTAGAGTTTCGTCCCCAAAGTCCTCGAGGATGAGGAATTTTTCTTTTTCGTCGTAATGGTAAACTTCAGGAACCGGCAGCGCCTGATTTTTAAGGTACTGGGCGACATTCAAAAAAGGGAGTTCCTGTCCCGGCTGTTTCAAGTTTGTGATCTCTTCCGAGGCGGAGGTTGGGCCCGGGGGGAGTTGCATTACGATAAAACTCTTGCCATTCGTGAGCTGGAGCCGAGAATAGATCCGGGTTGAAGCCTCTCCATGGAGCGGGGTTATCGAAACAACATCGGCTGGGATAGAGAGTGTCTCGCGGATAATCTTCTGAAGGGTTTCTCGCATCATCAAGGGAGTACCGTGACCTTAAGGTCTCCGTTAGAAGGTTGATCGATCACAAAGATAGAAACCGCTTGTTCTCCATCGGCGACTCCTTGTGGGATGGTGACGGTCAATTTCTCTGGGGAGTCATTCACCACCGGGTTATTGAGACTTGAGGCGGAGGCGCTGACGGCTATGCCACCGATCCGAATATTATTTTCTTCAGGGACGATCGAAAATCCGAGACCGTAAAGGGTAAGAACATCCCCCCGGTGTACCGCTGCCGGATCAACTTTTTTCAGGAAGGGTGGGCTCTGCGAAATAATGGTTTCAGGAAAGTCGGCCCCCTGTTCAGAACAGGCGGTGGTGAGTACCACTAGCGCAAAGAACCTAACAAAGTTGGCAGGGAAGAGCCGTACCATTTTCTTAAAACGGCTTCAGCCGGTTTGTCTCTTGGGGTGTAACTGCCATCTGTCCGGCCTCCGGAACCGAACCAGTTCCAAAAATAGACCCCCTCCAGTGTTGGGTGGTTGTACCAGGCCTGGAAGAACGCCTCATAACAGAGGGCCTGCTCGTCAGAATCGACAGGTTCTTGTCGCGTGTAATCCCAAGGGTAGATGTTAGTCCCGTCGAGTGAAGGGTAACCGATCTCGGTGAAGATGATCTTTCGGCCGTGCTTTTTCTGCCAGGTTTCAAGCGGCTTTTGTATCTCCTTCCAGCGCTCGACCAGTTGCGGGAGCGTCGGGTTCTTGGTCTGGCTCAGTTCGTAGTAACCGGTTAACCCCAGATAGTCAAGGGCGGACCAGAAACCGACCGGCTCGTAATGGTCCCAATTGGCGGAGTAGATCAGTTTTCCGTGAAAAGTTTTGCGAATCTCGGCGATGAGGTTGGTCCAGTACTCTTGTTCTTTTTCCATCGAACAGAGTTCGGAACCGACGGAGAAGAGCGAGACTTTTTCCTCGGCCGCGAGTGTTGCGTAATGAAGGATGAAACGGCGGTAGCTTTGAAGCCAGGCTGCTTTGTCTTTCGGTTTCAAAACGCCGCGCCATTCTTTGGGGCCCCGCTTGTCAATCCGGAGGGTCGGGAAGAGAAAGACATTCAGTCCCAGCTCGCGGGCTTGTCGGATCACCCGTCGGAGTTGCCTATCAGGAAATGTTGATCCTTCCGGCTTTTGTTCTGATCGGGAGAAAATTTCGTTGGCCGTGATATCTGTTTGAAACCAAGAAACGATCAAGGAGACCGAATCGACACCCAAGGCTCGGATCTCTCTCAAGTCTCTCGAGTAATCAAAATTTGGTTCTTTGTGAAAAAGCCCCAACGCCATCCCTTTTTGATACGCCTCGGCCTGAAAGGTGCCAAGAGTGATCAGCAGGAGGGTGACAAGGGTTAGTTTCACGTCAGAAAGATCGTGCGGTCTGGATGGCGTTAATTTTTTCGAAGAGGGGAAGGGGATAAAAATGACGGATTTGTCCCAGAAGGGTAGCGAGAGAGGCGAACGATTGTTTGGCCAGAAAAGAACAGTACTGCCAGGCGAGCCGATTGGCGATCCGGTAACGCTCGTTCTGTTCGTGATTCAGGTGAGGCAGTAAGGAGTAACGTTCAAAGAGCCGGGAGATCAATCCTTGCCGGTTGACCTTCTTTTGTTGTCCCCGGAGGAGTAGGTCGAGCAAGAGGTACTTGTCGATCTCTGCTTGTAGCTCTAGTTCTAGTTCACGAACCGGTTGGTCTTGGGAGACACGGTGGATCAGAAAGACAAAGTGGCTGATCCCCTCGATAGCGGTACAAAAATCGTTCAAGTTGGTTTGAGAAATCTCTTTCCAAGGATCATGTTGTTCCAGATTTTTCAAAACCTTGGGATCAATAAAGAGGGCGACCTCCAGCTTCCCCGGTTTTTCGTAGAGAAAGAGGGTTTCATCGGTCGGCGTTCGGTCGCGGATCACGGAGGCACTGGTCAGAAAAGAAGAGACATCCAGATGGTGTGGCAGGGAGTAGAGCTGTTCCAGCACTTTTTGGAGTCTGGTGAGGGTATCCATCCTTATTGGCTGATCTTATGCCCCCCCGCTTTGTGAGGGATAATCCCTTCCTGACCTAATCGTTCAAAGGCCCGTTCGCTGCCGGTTTTGATCCAGGTTTCGTAGATGCGGAGGATTCCGCTGTCGGAGGTGAGGGCGCTCTTTTCACTCACCTCGGAAAGGACATCGACAAAGAAGAGAAATTTTTTGGCGAGCTCCGTAAATATTTCTCGCAAGGCCTTGGGGGCCTGAACAATCTCGGCCAACGATTGGTAGGCCGATCCCCCCATCTGGATGTAGTAGTCGATATCAACGATCTGCCGCGAGAGGCTGTCGGGAAAGAAGCCGGAGATGTAGAGCGAAAAATCCCCCATCTTTTTCAGGATTGGCACCTTCGCCGCCTGGTCCGCCGCAAAGGCCCGCGAGAGCATCAGGGCGAGCGGTTCTTCTTTAAAACTCTCGGTCTTATTT
>JAUSKE010000094.1 GCA_030649435.1 Deltaproteobacteria bacterium | reverse complement strand
CCCACCTCATCATACGGTCGAACGCGGAAGGTGACCCCCAATTCCTTTTCAATAATCTGGCGACAAAGGTCGATGTCGAGGTTCGGGAGTGCCACCACTGAGGCGGTCACGTCGGGGATCAGTTTTTTACACTCCTTAATAAACTCCTTCACCGCCGGGTAGGCCGCTTCGCCAAACTTGTTCGGGCAGAGTTTCACATAAGTCTTCGGGTCCGGCGCATTGAGCGAAACACTGATCGCATCCAGGAGCGGCGCCAGTTCCGGAACGATATTTTTTCCATGCACAAGGTTCCCCAACCCCTCCGTATCCAAACGGACACGCAGTTTTTTCTCCTTCGCCCAGGAGGCCACTTGTTTTAAAAGATCGAGGCGTAAGGTTGATTCCCCATACCCGCAAAAGACAAGTTCGTGGATAGAAAAACTCTGCATCGCCCCCTCGACCGTCTTAAAAATCTCCTCCGCCGTCGGTTCATGATCGAGTTGTAAAAAGTGTCCCTTCACCAGCCAGTCGTCAAACTTGGGACAAAAGACACAAGCCAGCGTGCACTGATTAGTGATATTCAGATAAAGATTATTTCGGATCCGGTAGGCGATCTTCGGTTTGTCATCCGGCAGCTCAATCGGCAGGCCAAAAAGTTCTTTCGCGTTACGACTGGTGATCCGTTCAATATCTTCCAACGTCACCCCTCGAAGCTCCGCCAGCTTTTGCGCCGTGTAGCGGATGTAAGCCGGTTCGTTCTTTTTGCCGCGGAACGGTTCCGGGCTTAAAAATGGACAATCGGTCTCGATAAGGATTTTGTCGTCAGGAAGAACCGCTGCCACCTTTTGCAACGGTTCGGTCTTTTTGAAGGTGATAATTCCAGAGAAAGAGATCAAAAAGTTATTCTTGATCGCCCAGCGGGCAAAAGTCTCATCACCGGTGTAGCAGTGGAGGACTCCCCCCACCTTTTTGGCCTCTTCTTCTTCAAAGATTTTTTTCAGATCATCAAAGGCATCCCGGCAATGGATCACCAACGGGAGTTTCAACCGCTTCGCCATCCGGATAAACTGCCTCAAACACTCTTTTTGAATCTCTTTCGGGGAATGCTCATAGAAAAAATCGAGCCCGACCTCACCGATCGCCACGACCCGTTCATCGGCGGCCAATTTTTCGATATGCGCCATCGCCTCCGGCGTTGCCGTCGCCGCATCATGAGGGTGGATCCCGACCGTGGCAAAGACAAACGGATGCTTGTGGGCAAGCGCTACCGCAGTCGCCGGATCCCTCCCCTTCTCCGTCAGGCCGACATTAATAAGGTAGGCGACACCGGCGGCACGGGCACGATCGAGGACGACCTCTTCTTCCCCCTCATAATCGGGGAAACTAATGTGTGCGTGTGTGTCGATTAACATTGGTTTTGTAGGGGCGCGGCGGTGACGCGCCCATGGTGGGACAAGCGGCGCCCCTACGTCTTGTCGATGGCGATCTCGAGACACTTTTCTTGGGGGTTGTAATTTTCCTTAAACCCCTTGGTCGGGCCGGGGAGCTGGATCTCCCGGTACCAACGATCCGGAAACGAGTTGGCAACGCCGCAGAGTTTTTTGATCCGCAGGTCTTCCAGACAGGCTTTGACAATAATCTTGTTTGGCTCGGGAAAACGGACCTGCACCTTGTAATCCGGCATCTTGTCCGGAAGGTTCCACTTGAATTTGAAGGGATGATTTGGGACCTTCTCCGGCATCGCAAATCTCAAAATATACTGGGTCGGGGTCTCCTCGAAGTAATCGGCAAAACCATACCTCTTACGGCGATCCCAGTCACTTTCGATCAGACTGGAAACTTCCGCCCAACGAACCTCCCACGGACGATCGTCAGTGATTTCAGAAGGCGGCAGTTCCTCTTCTTTTTTCTTGGCGGAGGCTGGCTTCTTTCCTTCGGGTGGTGGTGGCAATTCTCCCTTGATGAGCGAGATCGCATCGACCGGGCAATCATAAATAATATCCCACGGGTCGTACTTTCCCTTCGCCACCGGCGCATAAACAATCGCGCGGGTGTGGTCGTCGTTCATCTTGAAGACATCGCCGAAGTCGTTGCAACAGGCATCGCAGGCGATACAGGCCTCACTAACGGCGTAGAGTTCCATGTTGGGTGCTAGTTCTGCCATAAGGTCGCTATTCTTTCAAAAAGAGCGTCCAGTTGTCAAGTCGCCTACCAATCAATCCGTTGGCGCGAGGTGTCGGGGATCAAGGTACCGATAAACCGAAAAAAGGCGGAGTGTTCGTTCTCTTCAAACTCCCTCTTCGCCACACGAACCGTCACCTTCCCTTCGTCAGTCCCCTGGATAAATTCAACATTCACCAGATCAACATAAGTTAGATCAATCGAGATGAATTTTCGTCGTGCCCCAAAATCGCCATAGAGCTCCGCCTTATCGAAATCATAGACGACTAAATTGTTTCGGTGACGCGCCTTCCGGAGCCGAAAAGAAAACCCGTTATAAAAAACTAGCTCTTTCGCCAGCTGGCACTTTCCCTGTTGCCAGATGGAAAACCCCTTCCCCTGGTTCAACGGAAACCGGATCTCTGGCCGATCAAAAAAAACCTTGTAGAGCGGCGGACGGCGGCTATCAGTCACGGTCAGGGTGGTCTTCACGATCCGCCGCGGGAGCTGATCATTTCGAAAAACCTTTGCCGCCAGAAGGACCTCAGTGATCCCTGGCGGCGCTACTTCAAGAGACCGCCTGCCCGATGGAACATTCTGCTGGATCAGGTACAAAAGCTGAAAAAACTGCTCCAGCTTGGTCTTTGTCGGCTTCGACTCAAAGATCTCTGTCAGCCCCTTCCGGGTCTTAGGGGTCGTTTTCCAGAAAACAGTCCCTTCGTGGTCTCGGAGTGATTCAAGATGTCTCACAAGTTTCGGCATGTCGGCTTCCAGGGTCGGCGGGGCTGGGTCACCCGATCCGGGGCAGCGAGGATCGGCCCACCAAGGCTGATCCGTCGCCATTCCCAAGGGGAGCGAAAAAAAGAAGGCAATAATCACTATTGCCATCAAAAAACCACTTGTATACCTTTTCGGCATGCCTTTTTCCTTGAAAGAGTTGTTAGCCAACCGGGTCACAGAGAACCATCAACTTTTTGAAAAGTATGTCAACCCTCAGTTCGTCCGCGTCCTCCGAACGATCGGCTTTGACAAAACTTACACGCGTGCTGAGGGATGTTATCTATACGACGATCAGGGAGAGGCGTATCTCGATTTTCTGGCCGGCTATGGAGCCTTCAACATCGGTCGCAACCACCCGGCCATCAAAAATGTCATCCGCGAGGCGCTCGAGCTGAATCTGCCGAGCCTGGTGCAGATGGATGCCCCGGCCTTGGCCGGCCTCTTAGCGGAAAAACTGATCTCCCTCGTCCCTCACCTCGATACCGTCTTCTTTACCAATTCTGGGACCGAGGCAAACGAAGGGGCTCTTAAGTTTGCCCGAGGGGCAACCGGACGGGAAAAGATTCTACACCTCGATCACTCCTTTCATGGCCTGACGTTGGGCTGCTTGTCAGCGATGGGGAATGCCGAATTCCGAGACGGCTTCGGTTCCCTCCTCCCCTCTCAGGCGATCCCGATGAACGATCTGGAAACACTCGAGAAGGCGCTCTCCCGAAGAGATGTCGCCGCCTTCATTGTTGAAGCGATCCAGGGGAAAGGGGTTCACCTCCCAGCAGACAATTTTCTGCCGGAGGCACAAAAACTTTGCCGAAAATACGGAACACTTTTTATTATGGATGAGGTCCAGACCGGTCTCGGCCGGACCGGTCGGTGGTTTGCCTTTCAACACTGGGATCTGGAACCGGATATCGTCACCATCGCTAAATCCCTCTCCGGCGGCTTTATCCCGGTGGGGGCTATCCTCTACCGACGCGAGATCTACAAAAAGATATTCTCGCAGATGGATCGGTGCGTCGTCCACTCCAACACCTTTGGCAAAAACAGTCTCGCCATGGCGGTCGGCCTCGCCACCTTGCAGATCCTTGAAGAAGAAAAGCTGATTGAAAATGCCAAACGGCGTGGAGATGAAATCGCCCGTGGGCTTCGTCCCCTGATTAACAAGTATGAGATGGTCAAAGAGGTCCGTCACAAGGGGTTGATGATGGCGATTGAGTTTGGCCCGCCCCGCTCCCTCAAATTAAAAGTTGCCTGGAAGATGATCCATGCCGCAAACAAGGGGCTCTTCGGCCAGATGATCGTCGTCCCCCTCATGCAACATCACAAAATACTGACACAGGTCGCCGGTCACAATGTCGATATCGTCAAAATACTCCCGCCGCTCATGATTGGTGATGCGGAGGTTCAAAAATTTGTGTCTGCCTTTGAAGAGGTTGTTGCCAATTGCCACGAGTTCCCCGGTGCCGCCTGGGAAGTCGGCTACACGCTGGCCAAACAGGCGTTGAAGAGCCGTTCTCCGGAGGCCGCACCCCTTTCGTGAAGCTTATTTTTATCCTGATTGTTTTGCTATCCCCCTTATCCTCTT